>WRDV01000026.1 GCA_009779655.1 Dehalococcoidia bacterium | reverse complement strand
TGAAGTCGATGGGCTAACTCGCAAGAGGGGCAGTCGCCGAAGGTGGGACTGGTGATTGGGACGAAGTCGTAACAAGGTAGTCGTAGCGGAAGCTGCGGCTGGATCACCTCCTTTCTAGGGAGATTGAGGCTTTTTAGTCTCTATATCCCAGGTCGAATCCATCGCAAGATGGACTATTTCTGAAAAAGAATTAATCTTCCTTCCGCTATACAGTTGTTAAGGTGAATTTGTATAGAGCGCCTGATATAAGGCGTATTTTGTGGCTAGTTGTAAGGGCTTTATAATATTAGGCGTTTCTGCTATCATGGTGCAGGCTGGGGCAGAGTTGTGTGTTGTCCGTTGCCATCAAAAAGCATCAGGCTGATTTACAGCCTGATTTGCTTGCCAGAAATAGGGGCGATTAGCTCAGCTGGTTAGAGCACAGTCCTGATAAGACTGGGGTCTGAAGTTCGAATCTTCAATCGCCCACTTAGTATAGTTGTACTTCTGCGCTAAACCTTGTTTTTGCCATTTGAATTAATTCTAAGCGCGGTAGTTTCACGACGACAGAAGAGGAAAAGTGGCCGTTATATAGAATCTTGTCCATACGGTTTGCAAAATTGTCATCGATATATTTTTGAGAGGCGGCTATATCATCAAACCATATCCATACAGCAATTTCGTCTGCATCATTCGTCAAAAGAAGTTTTGTAACAAGATTGATTGGGTATATTCCTAATTCTTGTGCAAGGCTTGAATCAATGGCTTTTGATTCAATATTAACTGGAACGCTGCATGTGTATGGTTCAATCGTACTCTCGCCGCGTGGTAGCTCTGTATGGGATAGTATTGCGGTGATGGATATCTCTGGTAAATTTTCAATAAAGCCTACTCTCCAGCCGCTCTCATAATAAGAGATATCAGATGTGTCAAACGTCTGCTCTCGAGTAATTGTTTCACCAGGTTTCAATTCGCCGTAATACATCATAGCATTCATGGCAACGTTCTTGTAATCGTTACAAAATCTGAACCCATGTTCAATTGAACCTAACCATAACCCCAAACCGTTTGCGTAATATGATGTGGTGCCATCAACGGTATAAATTGTTTTTTTACTGATGTTAGTAGCTTTTACTGTAACAGTTATTTTGTCACCGATTGTGTACTTATCCTTGTCAGTAATGATCGTAAACTTGATATCATCTGATTGAACTGTCTGCTCAGTACTATCAGATTGAGCTGTTTGAGGTATGCTATGTAGAGAGTTAATACTATCGCAAGCAGCAAGGCTGAATGTGCAAACAAGACAAATAGTAGCCCAAAAAGCCTTTTTCATTGTATCCTTCTGCAAAACACTTCCTGTATGGTATTCCGAACCATGAAAGATGATTTAACGCATTTTTGCATTCTAGCAAGCAAAGAGTTAAGTTGTGGTAAAGTTTCCGAATTTATTACCTATGGTTGTTGAAAAACACTTCGTACGCATTATACCAAATTAGTGTGCATAAGGTATAATTGTTGCCAATAAAAATCATATCCACTATCTGATTGTCTAAGGTAGTGCGATGTCGCGGTGCAAACCATAAGATGAAGATTGAATTTACGCGGCATAAAAAAGCAATGGGCCATGAAGAAGCCAAGAGGCGAGCCATGATGATGAGTATGGGTTGGGCTATAATCTTTACGTAAATCTGAATATGGATTTCAAGGAGAAGTGTATGCGTGCTGTTATTACTGTGATTGGGAATGATCGCGTTGGTATTATTGCTGCTGTCAGCATTGTATTAGCCGAGTTCAACGTGAATATTCTCGACATAACTCAGACTACCATGCAGGAGTTATTTACCATGATAATGATGGTTGATATCAGCAAGGCCAATACTAACTTTGAGAAACTTGCGGAAGTATTGGATGTTAAAGGCAACGAGATGGGTTTGAAGATTCGCATACAGCACGAGGACATATTTAAGTCCATGCATCGAATTTAGGGCAGGGAGCCGATAATGATAGAGCCGTATGAGATAGTAGAGACCATTCGTATGATATCCAGCGAGAACTTGGATATTCGCACTATTACCATGGGTATTTCGCTGAGAGATTGTGCTGGTGCGGATATGGATATTCTTAGTGCTCGTATCTATGACAAGATAACTGGCGCTGCACGTGATCTTGTGCACACTGGCGAGGCAATTGAACGTGAATATGGTATTCCCATTATCAACAAACGTATCGCTGTGACCCCGATATCTATCGTGGCGGAGAGTAGCAAGGGTGACTGTGTAAAGGTGGCGCATGCTATGGAGCGCGCGGCGAAAGAACTAGGCATAAATTTTATCGGCGGATATTCAGCACTGGTTCATAAGGGATATACCGGCGGTGACAAGAGAATGATCGACTCAATACCTGAAGCGCTGGCTAATACTGAGAGAGTGTGCGCTTCCGTGAACGTGGCGACCACTAAGGCTGGAATTAATATGGATGCTGTCGCGCATATGGGGCGGATAATAAAGCAGGCTGCTCAGCTTTCTGCCGGGCGCGACAGCATTGCCTGCACTAAACTAGTTGTATTTGCTAATGCCTTAGAGGATAATCCGTTTATGGCTGGGGCTTTCCATGGCATTGGAGAACCTGAGTGTGTTATCAATGTTGGCATAAGCGGACCGGGCGTGATGCACAATGCATTGCAAAAGTTAGGGCCGAAAGCTAACTTTAGCGAGGTGGCTGAGCTGGTTAAAAAGACCGCTTTCAAAATTACGCGCATGGGACAATTAGTGGCGACAGAAGCCGCAAAACGGCTTAATGTTCCTTTCGGCGTTGTAGATTTGTCGTTGGCGCCCACTCCGGCGGTCGGTGACAGTGTGGCGCTTATATTAGAGGATATGGGACTTGAGAAATGCGGTGCGCATGGCACTACTGCGGCGCTGGCTTTACTAAACGACGCGGTGAAAAAAGGCGGCGTGATGGCCTCTTCTCATGTCGGTGGTCTATCCGGAGCATTCATTCCGGTGAGCGAGGACGCGGGGATGATTGAGGCGGTGAAGAGCGGCGCTTTGTCGTTGGAAAAACTCGAGGCTATGACATGTGTTTGCTCGGTAGGGCTTGATATGGTTGCGGTGCCGGGTGATACACCGGATTATACTATTGCGGCAATCATTTCTGATGAGGCAGCAATAGGTGTTGTCAACAACAAAACAACTGCAGTGCGCATAATTCCTGTTTGCGGCAAGCAGGCTGGCGAGCATGTGGAATTTGGCGGCTTGCTTGGCGGCGGCGTCATAATGCCGGTAAACAAATACTCATCCAGTGCCTTTGTCGGGCGCGGCGGGCGCATACCGGCACCTATTAGCAGCCTGCGGAACTAAGATGCTTTTCAGGCTGAAATTGGGGAAAGCAGCTCTCCTTCCACAATGGCGGCAGATTTATGTGTAGTTCAAAGAACCTGTTGCCAGAGAAGGCCTCATGCTATTCTTGTATAGTAGAATATGTTCCGCGTAAGGAACGAACAAAGCGATAATGAGATAAAACGCGAGCTTTTGTCCGTTGCTGTATCGGGAGAAGATTTTGTGAAGCGCAAGACCTCTGAGTAGGCATAGGAATACTTGGGTCACGATTAGTATTATCACATATACAATACACAAGATAATCATTAAGGGCATCGCAGAAGTAAACTCTTCTGACACGGGACTAGAGCCTAGTAATATTATTCGGATTGAGAATAGCAAAATTATTAGGTATCCGATAAAGATGGCGGCGGCACAAATTATAGGCATCAATAGAAGCCACAACCCTGTATTCTTGATTCTTTTATTGCCAAACTCAATTTCACCGGCTAGTTGTCCTAATTGAAAATCGCAGGCGCATGGAATGAACCCCAGCCAACCGTTCTTAATGCCGCGAGCCGCGCTCATTTTATAAATAGCCAGCCCTCTTAGGATGTGCATCACAATCCCTATGGCTGTCAAAAAGAATATTGCTACAAAATAGATTATTGTGAAAATGATTGATATTACCGCACCCATAGACAAAGCTCCCTTTACATCCGTATAGTGGGATAACAAACCTGACATCGGCAAAGAACGCACGCAACGTGGCGTTCTCTATATGTAACCAGCATTATAGTATCTCATACTAAGCCGCAACTCAAATATAAACTATTGCGGTTTAAGTGTCATATGAGCACAAGACGAGTTATGGCTGTTTTGCAAACTCAATAAATCAGAGCGCTTTCATTACGCCTGAGCCAGTGACGCAGGACGCGCCAGTCCGGGCAGTATTGCTCCACCAATTTCCAAAAATTCGGGGAGTGATTCATTTCGCTCAGATGGCATAGTTCATGCACTACCACGTATTCGATAATTTCAACGGGGAGCATAATTAGTTTCCAGTTGAAATTGAGTGTGCCGCGCAGCGAACAACTGCCCCAGCGGGTACGGGCAGTGCTGATGCGCACATGGCTATAGGTAATATTCATGCGCTGGCTGTGCTGCGCCACCAGAGGCGGTATGATGCTCTGCGCTTGTGTTCTTAACCATGCTGTAACAATTGCGCGCGTGCCCTGAGCAGACGCCGGAAGATCAAGTATTAGCGCTTCACCGGCTAGCTGAACGGTTGCTTTCAGGGTTAATGTGGTGCGGCTATGGATACTAAGAGTGCGCCCTAAGTACTGAACATGGTTATTATCGGCATAAAGCAGACGGCTCATCTGAACCATTTCTAGCCTTTTCTTGATCCAGCGCTTTTTGTCGAGAATAATTTCTTCGGCGCGTGACATATGGTAATGCTGTGGAAGCGTGATGATAAGGCCGCCGTCAGCGCTTATTCTTAGTCTGGCATAGCGGGCTGATTTGCTTCTTCGCAGAGTATATGCGATAGTTTGCCCGTCAAGGCATATCTCGGCAGAAACTATGTCGCGCAGTTGTTCAGTATGCTTTTTGAACATAAGAAATTATACCTTCTTTTTGTAAAAATGCTATGCTTATGGGTGGTATGATGGATACAATAGAAGGATGTCAGCCTGTGCTGGAGGCTTTGCGCTCCGGGCACAGTATCAATCGTATATTGTTGTCGCGCGGCAGCGAACGCCATAGCACGATAAGTCAAATAATTGCTCTGGCGCGTAAGCGAGGTATACCGTTTGAGTTTTTGGAACGTCGCGCGCTGGATAAGCTGGCCGCAACAGCATCTCATCAAGGAGTGTTAGCCAGAGTTGCATCCCATGAGTACATTACCTTGGAGCAACTGCTGCAAGTTTCTCAGCGCAAAAATGAAGTGCCTCTGTATGGCGTCCTTGACGGATTGGAAGATCCGCATAACCTAGGTGCCATCTTACGCTCGTCCGACGCAGCCGGAATTCATGGATTGATTATTCGCAATCGCCGCGAGGTAGGTCTTACGCCTGTGGTGGCCAAGGCTTCCGCCGGGGCTATTGAGTACGTGCCGGTAGCGCGCGTCTCAAATATCACTCAAGCTATCGAATCATTAAAAAAGAATGGCGTGTGGGTTATAGGTATTGAAGTATGCGGCAACATGCCTTTTGATAAGGTTGATTTTAAGCTGCCTACTGCTATTGTGATTGGCGGCGAGGGAGCAGGTATCTCGGAATTAGTGCGTAAGAAGTGCGACATACTGGCGTCTATTCCTATGGGCGGGCGCATCAGCTCGCTTAATGCTTCTGTTGCAGCTGCCCTTGTGATGTATGAGGCTTATCGCCAGCGGCGGCGCTAAGGTTATTCTATATAAACTGACCTGTTAGAATAATGCCAAGGAATCGGATGTATTGACATACTCAGTTATCCCGCAAAGCCTGGAGAATTTGTCTTGCTACTACGCTCCGACGCAGAACAACCTGCGATGGCCTTCTGTATTTGTACTGCCCGGATGGCTTGCAGCTTGGTGGCAGTCGTTTGGCGCCGGCTATACAGCGCAGCCGTTATTGGTATGCCGTGACGGTGAGGTTATTGGGATTGCGCCTCTCAAGATAAAAGATGGCGAGGTTTCTTTTATAGGCGATAATTCAGTTTGCGATTATTTGGATTTCATTACTGTACCTGGCACCGAAGATGTTTTCGCTGCAGCTTTGTTAGACTTCTTGAGCGCGCGCGGAGTGGAAATATTGCGCTTGGAAACTCTGCGCCCTGATTCTGTAGCTGCCGTCAATATCACACGGGAGGCGAGGCAGCGCGGATGGGAGAATGGCTTGTCCTTGGTTGAGACGTCATTTGAGATAGAATTACCTTCTGTTTTGGAGGAGTATACAGCCTCGCTGGAATCGCGTCATCGGCGCGATATCGAGCGCAAGGTGCGTCGGTTAGAGAGTGTGGCGCCGCTGTGTTTTGAAGTTTTGCGTGATTCTGAGATTGGCGACGCCGAACTAGAGATATTTTTTCACATGATGGAAAGCAGCCGCCGCGATAAGGCGAGCTTTTTGACTGAAGAAATGCGCGCTTATTTTCGCTGTATGACTTCCGAAATGTCCGGTTATGGCTTGCTGCGTTTGGCTTTCCTTTATGTGGGCGTAGCACAAGCGGCTAGCATATTATATTTTGACTATAATAATAGGATATATCTGTATAACAGCGGCTATGCTGCGCAGTATGCCGGAATGAACGCTGGATTGATATCAAAGCTGTATGCTATTCGTCGGGCCGTCGTCGATGGTAAGAAAGTATTTGATTTCATAAAAGGGCCTGAGAGCTATAAAGCGCGTTTTGGCGGGCGTAAAATAGAGCTTTATCGCTGTGATATTGTTATAAGCCGAGCTTGATTATGTTATTAGTCAGGTAGATATGGCTCACTCATTGGATATCGCTATGTTTTGCATCCATAGCTGCCCTTTGGGACAGCTCGGTACGCGCGATACCGGCGGCATGAACGTTTATGTGCGCGAGGTGTCGCGGCATCTTGGACAGATGGGGCATCATGTTGATATTTATACCCGTGCTCATGATCCGTATGATGCTCAGGTGAATAGTCCATTTGAGAATGTGCGCGTTATCCATATACAGGCAGGTCCTATGGAAGATATGGGGAAAATGGCGCAGTATAGTTATTTGCCTGACTTCGCGCTGAATATGGAAACGTTCTGTATGCGCTACGGAGCTAATTATGATCTTGTACAAAGTCACTATTGGCTTTCTGGATTAATGGGGCAAAAGTATGCGTTTCAATGGAGTGTGCCGCATGTTGTTATGTTCCATACGCTGGGCGCTATTAAGAACAACTTACCGCTTGGCGAGGCGGAATCAGCTGTGCGCTTGGCAGCTGAATATGACTTAATGCACGGTGCGCAGCGTATTATATCGGCAACAGCACTAGAGAAAGAAGAGTTAGGGCGTCTTTATGATGCGGACATGCGCAAAATCAGCGTTATCCCTTGCGGCGTCAATACGGCATTATTTCAGCCGCAAGATAAATCTGCGGCAAGGAATGCGCTTGGGTTAGGGGCGGGTAAAATTATTTTGTTTGTCGGGCGCATTGAGGCGCTCAAGGGGATTGAAAATTTGATTTACGCGTTAAGCTTACTGCATTACGATGCTCGTGCCAAACTATTTGTTGTTGGCGGCGATGAGTACTCGCGACCGGATGTGGCGAGACTGGAGACTTTGGCGAGGGAACTTGGCGTTGATGCGGAATTCTCCGGCTCTGTTGCGCATGGGCTATTGCCCACATATTACAGTGCTGCCGATGTTTCTGTTGTGGCTTCTTACTACGAAAGTTTTTGTCTGGTAGTACTGGAAGCGTTAGCTTGCAGAACGCCTGTAGTATCGACGCGAGTTGGGGTTGCTCCTGCTGTTATTCGTAACGGATATAATGGGTTTTTGGTTGACGATAACAGCCCGCAAAGCCTAGCAGTAGGACTTGAGGCGGCACTATGCGGCGGGCTGAAAGACGCGGATGAAATACGACGTTCCGTATTGGATTATAGTTGGGAGCAGACAGCATGCCGCGTCGAGGCGGAATATCGTGGCATACTGCTCAAGGGTGGATAAGCTTAAGGAGGCGCGACTTGAATTATAATAAGGTCGATGTGTTGGTAATTATGCCGCATCCTGATGATGCGGAGTTTAGTTGCGCCGGCACTGTAGCGCGCTGGGTGAGAGAATGCAAGAGCGTAGCGTATGTGCTCCTTACAAGCGGTGATAAAGGAACGTCGGATCGCATGCTTACGTCGCAGCAACTGGCGTATATTAGGCAGGAGGAGCAGCGTGAAGCGGCGCAGATACTTGGAGTATGTCAAGTGGAGTACTTGTGCTATCCGGATCAGGGACTTGAAGACTCGCCTGGGCTACGCCGCGACATCGTGCGTCAGATACGTCGGTTCTGTCCTGATACTGTTGTAACGCTTGACCCGTATCGTCGCTACGTGTGGCATCGGGACCACCGTATCGCAGGGCAAGTGGTGCTGGATGCGGTTTTCCCTTATGCGCGCGATCATCTAGCTTATCCCGACCTGCTTGCAGAGGGTCTTGAGCCGCATAAGGTGAAAGAGATGTATTTCGCCGCAAGCGAGGATGCAAACTGTCTTATTGACATAACGGATACATTTGATTTAAAGATAAAGGCTTTGGCTTGCCATAGGAGTCAAGTAGGTGACAGAATACAGGAACTTAGCGAGTGGCTGAAGCAGCGCGCGCAAGATGCCGCCGAAGAAGAGCCTTTTTTACTAGCGGAAGCGTTTCACTATATTGATATGGAGATGCGAGGACCTTATCGCAAGAATGATAAATAACATAGTATTTCAACAGAAATTCTGTTTGACTTAATCATTATGCTGCCTCTATAATGTATCTCGCTGTGTTTACGGTTTTATTTGCCCGAGTGGCGCAACGGTAGCGCAACCGACTTGTAATCGGTAGGTTAGCGGGTTCGAGTCCCCTCTCGGGCTCTGCTTAACACAGGTTTATTGGCATCTGGAGGGGTGCCGGAGTGGTTAATCGGAACAGACTGTAAATCTGTCGCCCTAAGGGCTTCACTGGTTCGAATCCAGTCCCCTCCACCATAAGACCATAGGCGGATGTATGCAGCAGGATAATCAGATCTTTTGTTGATGAGAAACGTAATGGATGCGGTTGCTATTAAACAACAGCTACTGAGATTTAGAGGCGCCAGAGGTACTTTGTTATTGGTTGTTGTCTTTACGACAGTCAACTTGTTCCTAGCTGCCTTTGGCACCGATTTTTATATGCTCTTTTCCGCGACAGTCCCGCAGGTAATATTAGGGCTCGGACTAGGCCTCGCTGATGAGCTTCAAAGCAATGTTTTTTTGATTGCCGGCGCGACAGCGGCATTTGCCGGTGTTTTTCTGTATCTCTTGTGTTGGTCTTTGACCAATCGTTACCGTATATTTATCTTGGTCGCGTTAGTTCTGTTTAGTATCGATACTTTGGTGTGCGCTACGTTCGTTTTTGTCGGCGGGTTCGATCTGTGGTACTTGGTGGACGTCGCTTTTCATGGGTGGATTTTATTTGGCTTGGTTAATGGTGTAAGAGCTTGGGCAAAACTGCGCGACGTGAATCCGGATGATCTAAGTGCTGTCATGAAAGAGATGGCTAACAAACCAAGGGGCGTTTGATTATAGGCTGTAATGGCGTTATATGATACGCACATGCAGTTATAGAAACTTGGAGGGAATGGCTCGTGTATTGTTCTAGTTGTGGCACTCAACTTTCGAAAATGCATCGTTTTGTAGTCAGTGCGGGGTGTCTGTAGGGGGAATCAACATGTCTCAGGCTGCGCTGGCACAGCAATACAGCGATGTCTCCGTAGTATACTCGAATGAGGAAAAGAAACAAATAGATATAGTAGATTAACTTTATTATATGCAAGATATATGGTATTATTCGGATATGGCATATAGCATAGATTATCAAAAAAGGGCGATAGCATACAAGGACGAGGGGCATAGTTTCAAGGAGCTTTACGAAG
>WRDV01000025.1 GCA_009779655.1 Dehalococcoidia bacterium | reverse complement strand
TCATTTTTCCATTTGTTCAGTAATTCCTTGCTGTACACTGTTCTTGTTAGCTGCATGTTAGCCTCCTCTAATAAGCGTAACAGCAATATCCATTTGTGTCAATTATTGTTCGTTGTAGTACTAAGCCCTAGAAAATTCCTAGGGCTTTATTTTTAGTAAATTTTGTTAACAAGAATGTGTTTTACGATTAACGCCGTCTTGACTTTGCTCTACCAATTCTGCTATCCTGCCTGCTAGTAATTTTAGGCGGCGTACTGACGTAGGGGCTTGGTGCGGGATAATGTATGTAGAGTCCCATATCAGAGATTGCTGATGGAATACTGGTTTTAAACGATCTTGAGGTAGCTGTTTATGGCGCGTAATGATTATCATTCCCATTTATCAGGAATAAAGGGGAAAGTTAGTGGCTAAGAAAAAAGGCTGGCTTGGTTGTTCGTTCCCGGTTATTATTCTAGTCGCAATCATTGTTATGGTTGTGGGGGTGCTCGGCATTTTAGCCGGGCCTCTCGGTCAGAAGTTTAATGTTGCCTTGCCAAGCTGGCTAGGCTGGATGAGTCTAGATCTTCCTCGTCCAGAATTGCCGGCAGATGTCGTATTCCACATTTTTGGTTTGCCTGTGTTTAACAGTATGCTCGCCACATGGGTTACCGTGTTGGTGCTTGTTGTTATAGCGCTGTTAATTACGCGCAAGCCTAAGTTAATCCCCAGTCGTGTTCAGTCTGTGGCGGAAAGCATTCTTGGTTACATCTACAATTTATGTGTTAATACTGCCGGAGAAAAAGACGGTCGCAAGTTCTTTCCTCTTGTAGCCACGATATTCCTATTTATTTTATTCAATGCGCTATTAGCGCTCATACCCGGTTTTAGCGCGATATATGCCAATACAGCGGATGGTCATCATATTGAGGTATTACGTGCGGCGAATACTGATTTAAATACTCCGCTTGCGCTAGCGTTGATTACTTTTTGCACAGTAGAGTTCATGGGCTTTAAGCGCCTTGGACTAGGTTACCTAAAGAAATTCATTGCATGGGGCGATTTCGGTCGCGCGGTTGGCAATATTTTCAAGGGTAAAGTTGACATCATGGCCATGTTGTCTGGGTTCATTGTGGGCATAGTGGGTCTTTTAGAGCTTGTGGGCGAGTTTATTCGCATTGTTTCCCTGACGTTCCGTCTCTTTGGCAGCATGTTAGCCGGCGAGATAATTCTGTTGGTTATTGCTTATGTCGTGCCGTATTTCGTTCCTACGGTGTTCTATGGTTTAGAGGCGTTCTTTGCTGTGATTCAGGCTCTTGTTTTTGGCACGCTGACTATTGTGTATATCTCTCTGTCAGTGAGTAGTCATGATTCGGCAGAGCATCATAAAGCAGCGTAAAATTAGTTTACTGAAAATAAATAGGAGGTTTAGTAATTATGGATGCTGAGGCTGCGAGATTTTTAGGTGCCAGTTTGGCTATTGCAGTGGGGTCTTTAGGTCCTAGTCTTGGGTTGGGTCTTATTGGTTATTCAATGCTTAATGGTGTTGCTCGTAACCCCGAAGCGCAGGGGCGTATGTTTACCAATATGATTTTGATGGCCGGTCTTACAGAGGCTGTTGCTATCTATGCCCTAGTTATTTCGATTTTGTTGATTTTTGTCGCATAAGACATAAACTTTGTACCCAGGAGGGGTGAAGTGAACCCATTTGAAAGACTTGGTTTTAGTTTGCCGCTTTTTATATCGCAGGTGGTTAGCTTTGGCGTATTGCTTTTATTGCTTCGGTTGTTTGCCTATAAGCCTATCATGAGGATGTTAGATGCAAGGGCGCAAAAGATACAGGAGAGCTTAGACGCTGGTGAGCGCGCCAAGCAGGAAGCTGCCAATGCCGAGAAGGAAGTGGCCAAAAAGATAGAGGAAGCGAGCATTTCTGGTCAGAAGATTGTGGATCAGGCAGTCAAAGCTGCCGATGATGTGCGTCATCGTGCTGAGCAAGACGCTCGTAAGCAAGCGGATGCCATTATGGACAAAGCTCGTATTGAGATTGCGCAAGAGAAAGAGGAAGCGGCAGCCGAGTTGCGCCGAGAGGTGGCTGATTTAGCTGTAGCTGTAGCCGGCAAGACCATTGGGCGCTCCTTGGATGAAGCAACGCAGAAGCAGATTATTGATGAGGCTTTGAAAGAAGCTGTTACTTTGGGTAAATCGTAAAATCTTGCGTAGAGAGAGAAGTTATGGCTATTGATATACAAGCCAAAGATTTAGCCAAAGGCCTTTTTGATGCCGGAATGCGTGATAAGCAGCCCAGCCGTTGGCTTGGTGAGATGCGTCGAGTTGCGGATCTTACCATGGATGATGCCTTGATGGCTAAGATGAAACGAGATGGGTCTGTAGCTGAAAAGTCGCTTTTGTTGAGTGAGCGCGCTGGAGGCCTTAGTCCGGATGTCTTAGGTGTGGCGGCTCATCTGATAGAGAAAGGAAATCTTGGCGAATTCCCTTATATCGCCATTGAGTATCAGCATTGTTTAGATGCGCATTACGGTGTGTCTGGTGCCGAGGTGGCTGAGGTTACTACTGCGATTGCCTTGGATGACGAGTATAAGTTAGTGCTGGGCAAAAAGCTTGGCGACATTATAGGTCGTCCTGTGGTGATAAAGGCCAAAGTGGATCCGTCCATTGTTGGCGGGATTCGTATTCGAGTAGGAGATAAGCTCATCGATGGTAGCTTGCGTCATAAACTGGATATGCTGAGTAAGGAGTTACTCTAATGTCGGGTTCAAAACAAGATATTATTTCCGCGCTTAAGGCTCAGGTTGAGCAGTTTGGTTCCGAAGTTAAAGTGGTGGACGTTGGTAATGTGCTGACCGTTGGGGATGGCGTCGCCCTTGTCAATGGACTCTCGGCAGCCAAATCTAACGAGTTATTGCAGTTCCCCGGAGATGTTATGGGAATTGCTCTCAATCTTGAAGAGAGCAGTGTTTCTGCTGTTATTCTGGGGGATGATACAGGCATCAAGGAAGGCGATGAAGTGCGCGCTACTGGTCGCGTAGCCGAAATCCCTGTTGGCAATGAGCTTATAGGGAGAGTAGTAGATCCACTAGGCCGCCCGCTTGACGGCAAGGGTTCTATCAAAACCAGCCGTACGCGCCCGCTGGAGAAAATGGCGCCTAATGTTGTTATGCGTCGCTCGGTGGATACGCCGGTGCAGACTGGTATTAAGTGTGTGGATGCCATGATTCCTATCGGACGCGGTCAGCGCGAGCTTATTATCGGTGACCGATCTACCGGCAAGACAGCTTTGGCTCTTGACACTATCATCAATCAGAAAGGCGGAGATCTCCTCTGCATTTATGTGGCTATTGGACAAAAAGCTTCCAAAGTAGCGCAGGTAATAGGCAAATTAGAAGAGATGGGAGCTATGGAGCACACCATTGTGGTAGTGGCGAATGCTGCCGATTCAGTTGCCTTGCAGTATTTAGCTCCATATGCAGGCTGCGCTATAGGAGAGGAGTTTATGGAAGCCGGCAAAGATGCTTTGGTGGTCTATGACGATCTATCCAAGCATGGCTGGGCTTACAGACAGATGTCCTTACTGTTGCGTCGGCCCCCCGGCCGCGAAGCATATCCCGGAGATGTGTTTTATCTGCATAGCCGTTTGCTAGAAAGGGCTGCAAGATTGGATGTAGAGCATGGCGGCGGGTCACTGACTGCTTTGCCCGTCATTGAAACGCAGGCTGGTGATGTTTCGGCATACATTCCGACCAATGTTATTTCAATTACTGACGGGCAGTTATATTTGGAAACAGATTTGTTTAATGCCGGCATTCGGCCGGCTCTTAATGCAGGTACTTCTGTGTCTCGTGTTGGTTCAGCGGCTCAGACTAAGGCTATGAAGAAAGTAGCCGGCAAGCTGAAATTGGCTATGGCTCAGTACCGTGAACTAGCGGCTTTTGCTCAGTTTGGAGCTTCGGAACTGGATAAGTCAACTCAGGCTCAGCTCGACCGCGGTAGGCGTATTACTGAAATCCTAAAGCAGCCGCAGTATGCACCAATGTCACTTGAGCAACAGGTGATGATTCTCTATGCTGCTATCAATGGCTTTATGGATGATGTCCCAGCCGTCAAGGTCGGTGATTTTGAGAACGGTTTTCATCAGTATATGCTCACCCAGTATCCTGCGATTGGTGATATTATTGCCAATACCAAGGCGTTGGAAGAAGATACTGAGGAGAAGTTAAAAGCGGCGATTGCCGGTTATAAGAAGACTTTAAGGTAAAGGGATATATTGTGGGTAATGTTCGTCTGATAAGACGGCGCATAAAAGGGGTTCAGAGCATCTCCAAGATTACTAAGGCTATGGAGATGATAGCTGCTTCTAAGATGCGGCGCACTCAAGAACGTGGCCTGCAGGGTCGCCCTTATACTCAGAAAATCACGGAAGTTATGGCGTCTTTAGCCGCGGTGTCGCAAGGTAAGTCAACGCACCCGCTGTTAGAAGTGCGTCAGCCGCCAAAGCGTATTGAATTAGTGCATATTGCTCCTGATCGCGGTTTGTCTGGCGGGCTAGTGTCTAATCTTAATCGTAGGGCAGCTAATTTTATTTTAGAAGAGGGCTTGCCGACATCAGTAGTGGCGGTGGGGCGCAAAGGTGTGGAGTTTATGCGGCGCACGTCACAAGATGTTGTTGCCGAGTTTGTTCAACTTGGCGATAAGCCAAGCTTGCTCGATACGTTGCCTATCACGCGTATCGTAATGGATGACTTTATAAAGGGCAAAACTGATGCTGTTTATGTATGCTATGCTCGTTTTGTCAATACCATGGTGCAGACTCCAACGGTTACACGGATTTTGCCGGTAGTTACACCGACACTTGGGGCTGGGGCTACCAAGAATCTGACGGAATATATTTTTGAGCCTAATGCAGATACAGTGCTTAATGCGCTGTTGCCGCGTTTTGTTGAGATGGGTGTGTATCATGCTGTTTTGGAGTCTATTGCGAGCGAGCAATCGGCACGTATGATTGCTATGCGCAATGCTACGAAAAGCGCTCATGAGCTCATTGACGATTTGACGTTGGTTTATAACAAGGCTCGGCAGGAATCTATTACCACGGAGTTGCTTGATATTATCGGAGGAGCGGCAGCTCTAACTTAGGAGGTTTTTGTGGCCAAAGGAAAAGTGGTTCAGGTTATTGGTTCAGTAGTTGACGTAGAGTTTCCGTCAGGCGATTTGCCGGCAATTTTCAACGCTATTGAAGTTAAGCGTGAAGATGGTACTAGCATGATGTTGGAAGCCCAAGCGCATATTGGCAGAAATTGGGTAAGATGCTTGGCATTCTTGCCTACTGATGGTTTGGCGCGCGGCGAAGAGGCTGTAGATACAGGTTCTCCGATCATGGTGCCGGTAGGAGCGGCGTCTCTTGGCAGGATTTTCAATGTGTTGGGTGAGCCGTTAGATGATGTGGGCGAGGTCAAGGCTGATACTCGTTGGTCTATTCATCGCAATCCTCCGCCGCTGGAAGAGCAGGAAACTACCACTAAGGTACTGGAAACAGGCATAAAAGTAGTGGATCTTATTGCGCCTTTTGCTCGTGGCGGGAAAATTGGTTGCTTTGGCGGTGCTGGTGTAGGCAAGACAGTTATTATTCAGGAGCTTATTCGTGCTATTGCTAGTGAGCATTCCGGTTATTCTGTGTTTGCTGGCGTGGGTGAGCGCTCTCGTGAGGGGAATGATTTATGGCACGAAATGCAGAGCTCCGGGGTTATTAACAAAACAGCGCTGGTTTTCGGTCAAATGAATGAACTACCGGCTGTTCGTTTGCGCATTGCGCTTACCGGACTGACTATGGCGGAGTATTTCCGCGATAATGATCGTCAGGACGTGTTGTTATTCATTGATAACATTTATCGTTATACATTGGCCGGCATGGAAGTATCAGCGCTACTTGGGCGCATGCCTTCCGCTGTAGGTTATCAGCCTACTTTGGCTACAGAAATGGGCCAGTTGCAGGAACGTATTACCTCTACAGGCAGGGGCTCTATTACTTCGTTTCAGGCTATTTATGTGCCTGCTGATGATTATACCGATCCGGGTGTTGTTGCTACTTTTGGACATTTAGATGCCAATATTTCGCTAGAGCGCTCTTTAGCTGATCAGGCACTTTATCCTGCTGTGGATCCGCTGGCCTCAAACTCGCGCATTCTTGATCCCAAAGTTGTTGGCGAAGAACATTACCAAGTGGCTCGCGATGTACAGAGAGTGTTGCAACGCTATAAGGATTTACAGGATGTAATTGCTGTTTTGGGTATTGAAGAGCTTTCTGAGGAAGATAAACTTACTGTCGCCCGCGCACGCAAGATTCAGCGCTTCCTGACGCAGCCATTCTTCGTGTCCGAAGTATTCACCGGGCGTCCTGGCAAATATGTTAAGGTGTCCGAGACTGTGCGCGGCTTCAAAGAAATCTTAGAAGGCAAATACGACCAATATCCTGAGCAAGCTTTCTACATGGTTGGTGTTATTGAAGAGGTCGCGGAGCAGGCAAACAAGCTTTAGGTTTTAATCAATGTCAAAAATTAAGTTGGATATTGTTACGGCGGAACGCATGGTCTTCTCTGAAGAAGTGGAGGAGGTAATTGTTCCTGGTATCGACGGAGAACTAGGCATTTTGCCTTATCATGCTCCGCTAATGACCATATTGTCTTCTGGCGAACTGCAGATTAGACAAGAAGGCACGGAAGTGAATCTAGCGGTATCAGGCGGATTTATTGATGTGCGCCCGGACCACATTATTATTCTGGCAGATTCGGCAGAACGAGCTGAGGAAATTGATATCTCACGAGCTGAGGAAGCTCGCAGGCGTGCTGAACAAGCTAAAACGGATGCTTCATCCGGCAGCGCCGAAGATGCGCTTGCTGCCGAGGCTTCTTTGAAGCGTGCGCTGACTCGCTTGAAAGTGGCGCGCCGCCGCCGCGAACGGTCGATATAGTTATTCAAAAAGAGGAGAGCGTTGATTCTCCTCTTTTACTTTATGTGCATAAAGTAAAAGAGCTTACTATTACGTCTACGTCGGCAGTAATAAGTTGCATTTGTGCGAATCACTTCTTATATTGACCGGACGCGCATTTCTTACAAGAATTAAGTGCCGACGTAATAGTTATCCTAACAACCCTTCAATAGGCTCAATGACTAAGATTCTTTTATTAAGATCAACACTTTTAATTATATCTCTTGTGGCAGGAATGAGGATGTCTTTGCGGTTACTGTTTTGTACAACATATACATCATTGCCGCAATTTAATATCTCGCTTATTTTGCCAATAATTATTCCGCTCGTTGTGTATACTTCAAGCCCGATAATATCAAATTGATAATACTGCCACTCTGGCAGTTCGCGAAGATCATCTGGCGAAATCTCCAATGTTTTACTACATAGTTTGGCGGCATCTTCCGGCGTATCTATGCCGGGCAGTTTCAGGATCGCGTTATCTTTTTGCCAAGCCACGCTTTCGATAACAGTGGCATGCCCGTCGAGGTATACCCTCTCGCCCGGATTGAAACGCTCTGAGAAGTCGGTAGTAGGATGTACTTTGAAAGTTCCCTTAAGTCCCCAAGGGCCTAAAATAATCCCTATAGTAATGAATTCGGCGCGTTCCACAGAAAATGTCTTTTTCGGGTTAGTGTAGGCCATTGTTAAATACAAAACACCTCACCTAGCTCAACTCAGTTTGAGCTAGGTGAGGTGCCTTAAGATACAAAACAACGAAAATACTAGATAATTTCAAGGCTGGCTTTAGTGCCGGCTTTGGCAGCCTTAACACGTATAATAGTGCGGATAGCCTGAGCAATGCGCCCTTGCTTGCCGATAATGCGTCCCTTATCCTCATCGGCGACTTTGAGTTTCAGTACAGTGCCGTTCTCAATATCGATCTCTTCGGTGATTACCACGGCATCCGGATCGTTAACCAGTGATTTTGCGATGTACTCAACCAATTCCTTCATGAGGTCTCCTTTTATGCCTTGAGACTGTCAGCAATGCCGACTTTTTTAAGCAATCTAGCCACGGTGTCAGTAGGTTGGGCTCCCTTTTTAAGCCAATCCACAGCGAGACTTTCATCAATGGCGACAGTTTCAGGATTGGTCAAAGGGTCATAGCGTCCAATAATACTGATAAACGCACCATCGCGAGAGGCACGTGAGTCTGCCACAACAATGCGATAGCAGGGCTTTTTGAGAGCACCAACTCGGCGTAATTTGATTTTTACCATGAATAATCCTTTCTAAGCACTAATTATGCCTGATTGGTTGAGCACTGTCAATACATATCTTGTGTTGCCTCAAAAAGAAATCCTCTCGAAAGAAATATTGCTGATATTGCAGCATGAAAACAGCGCTGAAAGTTTGATCCATATAGAGTACTCGCACAAATACTGCTGCTGGTTTGTTTGTCTTATTCTCATCGCTTATAATGAGGTAGGAGCATAGTTGGCAAATTGATGTATGCTTGAAATACGAAGCGCTCTTAGGCAGAACAGTGGAAAAGGTTGTGTTATTCAAAGCATTTTTGCTTACCACAACTTGAAGCTAAGTTCATACAGTAGTACGATCGCAATAACCGGTGTTAAATTTCTTATTACAACAATATGGTGGGGGGGCAACAACGTGGGCAGAAAGGTGATAGGACTTGTCAGCGGTTTACTCGTAATAGTGGGCCTTGTTTCACCTGCGTGCTCAAAAACAAATGAGATACCGTATGTGTTCAAGGATGTGGTAGTACTTGGAAACTACGATGCTCCTCCCGTAATCATCAAGTTAGGGACTGTTTTCTCTGACTTCCAACACAAGGTTGCTGTATATGAAATAGTTCGACCTGTTGTCGATGAAAGCTATGCCTCTAGTTTAGCAAAGCAGTTGGGTTTTATGGGCGAACCTTGGCCGCTGCCAGAAGGTGACAAGAGAATGGTTTATTCATACGTCAACAAAGACCTAACTCTTATAATAGGGCTTAATGGTTCTATTTCAATAACTGGCAATCATTATTCAAACGAAAAACCAAGGGATTTGCCTTCAGTCGAGAGTAGTATTGCTATTGCCCAAGAATGGCTTTACAATCACGGGATGTACCCAGAAAATGTTGTGGGAATAACAACTTCTCCTGCTGGCGAAGTGAGAGAGATAAATGATGGTGTTTCCACAGTATCCTACGTAACTGGCACTAGTGTAGAGTTCCATGTCGAGGTAAATGGAGTTGTAATTTCCAGCGGTGGTGTCGTCATCACGATTGGAAATAATGGCATAGCTTTAAATGTGCAGACCAACAGGTATACACTTAAGCCAGCTTTTGAGGTATCTCTGAAAGATATCAACGATGCTTATGCAATTCTTGAGGATTATCTCTCGAGTCAAGTGCCACCATCTATTGACAATATCGAATGCATAGTCAACTACCGCTTGTTATCCAGTGTAGAAGTTACTGGGATAGAACTTCATTTTTCGTACAGTGCGTACAATAACTATCTATTGCCGATATATGTATTTACAGGCGAAGGGTACGACGAATATGTGCAAAATACAGCATATGCATTTATTGGCAAAGTTGATGCTGTTATGCGTTAGGTTGCCCATAGCGGTATAGGATATGGCAGTACTAAAAATGATTGGGCTAAGGAGCAGAAATGTCAGAAATAAGGGATCGTTTACTGAGTGAAAAACGTCGCATTAGCGACGATATGGTGCGTCTTTGACATCGTCTCCATGGAAACAGAGACAGCCGAATTGGAGCATGTCGTTGCCTCTCCAGATTTTTGGAGTGATGTTACTGCCGCTCAGATTAAAGTGCGGCGGCTGGCAGAGTTAAAAAAGGTTGTATCGCAGTGGCGGGCCGTGGAGCGTATAGCGGCAGAGATGGAAGAGCTGATTCTATTAGATGAGGAGCATCCTTCTTCTGGCATGGAGGCCGAGATCACGTCTG
>WRDV01000024.1 GCA_009779655.1 Dehalococcoidia bacterium | reverse complement strand
CACGATGCGTTAGGGGTAATATCACATTCTTCCCGGCAAACGCCTTATACCGCTCATCCGCCGGATTCACTGCGACAGCTGTATCACCCAACATAGTTTCCGGACGAGTAGTAGCCACAATGACAAAGCCGCTGCCATCCTCTATGGGGTATTTTAAATACCACAGACTACTAGCTACGTCCACATGCTCTACCTCCAAATCAGATAATGCCGTGGCACAGCGCGCGCACCAATTGATAATGCGCTCACCGCGATAAATCAGTCCCTTTTCATATAAGCGCACGAAGAAAGTACGTACCGCGCGGGAAGGTCCCTCATCTAAAGTAAAACACTCACGAGTCCAGTCGCATGAAACGCCTAAGCGTTTGTGCTGATTTCCAATGTTGGCACGGCAGCCGTTGACCCATTGCCACATACGTTCAGTAAATTTTTCGCGTCCGATTTGCTGGCGCGTCAGTCCTTCTTTGGCCAGTGCCCTCTCAACCACAACCTGCGCCGCAATACCTGCGTGATCTTCCCCCGGAAGCCATAGCGTAGGCTCGCCCATCATGCGATGCCATCGAACCATGATATCTTCCAGCGTAGCCGTAAGCGCATGCCCTAAATGCAAGTCTCCGGTAATATTCGGAGGCGGCTGAATGATGACAAACGGTTTTTTCTCCGGATCAATTTTTGGAGTGAAATAGCCTTGTTGCATCCAATAGTCATACCACTTTTGCTCTACCTTATGCGGTTCATAGGCCTTGGGAATATCAGTAGCTAATTGCTCCATCATGACATTCATCCTTTAACACAACTGGGCTAGAATTTTGATTCAACCTTAATGTTACCATGCATTACTTCGATTTTTGAAATCATCACATTCACAGTATGCCGCCTGATAAGTATATTGAGTAGCCGATCTCAGCTTGTTACTGTCCTGTTTTGCTGCGCAGCCAAACCTCAAACGGCAAAGTAAAACCGGCAGTCGCGTATATCGTTGCCATATCATTCTTAATTTTTACCGTAGTCGGGTGTCCTTCACCTAATTTGCATAGCCATATTGCATAAGCCTTTTGATAATACTCCATGGTTTTATGATAATCTCCCATATTGCAATAGACGCCTGCGATATCGCTATAAGACATAGCAGTTTCAGGATGCCCTTGCCCAAATTCTTCAATTCGTATTTCCAAAGCTCTTTCAAACAATTCCAGCGCATGGCGATAATCACCGTTCTGTATATCGGCGAAAGCGTTTTCGTTGCATTCAACAACTGTATCCTTTTCATCTCCGCCTGAAATATTTGTGCAAGCATCCAACTCTTTTTGAATCTGTTTACGCACCATAGATACTCAATACCCCATCCGCATGCTTTGAATAGTAGACGTATATTATTCTCATAGTCCTGATTGGTGTCTCTTAGGCAGCTCTTCTTGTATTAGCCGCAACCCAATCCCATACTTTATCGGCAACATCACGCTTTGGCATAAGTGGCAAATCATATTCCTTGCCGTCACGACTGATAAGCGTAACCTTATTAGTATCCGAACCAAAGCCGCTGCCCGCGATAGTAACATCGTTAGCCGCAATCAAATCCAGCCTTTTATCGACAAGTTTTTTTCTGGCGTTATCCAGCAAATTCTCCGTCTCGGCAGCAAAGCCTATACGCAGAAAATCGCCCTCCACCTCAGCTAAAATATCCAGCGTACGCTCCAACTCTATATTTAATACCGCCGCATCTTTTTTTATCTTGTTCTCTTGTGTCGTTTTGGGGCGGTAATCAGCTACCGCCGCCGCCATTACTAAAACATCTGCTTGCCACACTGTCTGCATAACTGCTTCCAGCATCTGGCTTGCGCTTTCCACATGTACAACACGCATGTTTGAGGGCTGACTTAGGCTTACTGTGGATATGAGCGTCACATCCGCCCCTCTGTCTCTGGCAGCCTCAGCTAAAGCATGCCCCATCTTACCTGACGAGCGATTGCCAATAAACCGCACCGGATCAATCGGCTCGCGAGTGCCGCCGGCTGTTATCACCACCCTTTTACCGGCCATATCTCTCTCTCGTCTCAATATCATATTGATTGCGTCAACAACAGTGTCGATATCGGCCATTCTGCCTTTGCCTATCGCGTTACACGCCAAATGCCCGATCTCGGGCTCAACAATAACAAAACCGCGGGCTCTTAAGCGCGCTATATTCTCCTGCGTGACCGAGCTCTCATACATATTGTTATTCATAGCCGGAGCTACAATAACCGGCGCTTTAGTTGCCAGTACAATTGAGGAAAGTAAGTCATCAGCTAAACCATAGGCCATTTTAGCGATAATATTTGCAGTTGCCGGAGCAATAACCGCAACATCAGCCGCTTGAGCCAATGAAACATGTGTAATGCTAAAGTTCTCCAGAGGAGTCCACATATCGCATGCCACAGGCCTATGCGTGAGCGACTGCAGTGTCAACGGCACAATAAACCTCTGCGCCGCCTCAGTCATTACCGTCTCCACTTTGGCTCCCGCCTTAGTAAGGCGGCTTGCCAGCTCTGCCGCTTTATAAGCCGCGATACTGCCTGTAATACCCAGTACTATCGTTTTATCAGTCAGCATATTTCCTCCGTTAGGCCTTATTCAGCCGGTACAGTGCATTGAGACCTATAAGGGATAGGTCAGGGTTAACTTTATCAATTACTTTTGTTCCGCCAAGAATAAGCGGCGCATAGCCGCCTGTTGCGACAACCATAGCTTTCTGCGGCAGCTCGCGTTGTATACGTGCCACCATGCCCTCCACAAGCGACGTGTAGCCAAATACAACACCTGACTGCATCGCAGTAATAGTATTAGTGCCAATAGCCTTCTTAGGCGCTGTCAACTGCACTCTATACAGCTGCGCGGGACGGGTGAAAAGGGCTTCTGCCGCCATCATTATGCCGGGAGCAATAGCACCGCCCATATAATCTCCATCGCATGAAACGGTATCAAACGTAGTTGCCGTACCCATATCCACAATAATTACATTATCTTTGTAAAGCGTATGCGCTGCCACCGCATTCACAATGCGATCAGCACCAACCTCGCGCGGGTTATCCATGCGAATACGCACGCCGGTTTTAATACCGGCGGCAACGACAAAAGGCGCGACTTTTAAATATTTCAGCGACACATCTTCGAATGTATGAGTCAACGACGGCACAGTACACCAAATAGCTGAGTCTTTTATGTCATGCCGGCTGACATCAGCCTGTCTTAACAAGCTATCCAATGTAACAGTATACTCGTCGGGCATGCGATGCATGTCTGTGGCAATATGCCAATCATATATAAGTTTATCGCCCTCAAAAAGCCCGAGTTTTATGGATGTATTACCAATACCAACAGCCAATAGCATAATCTACACTCCTGCCTATTCCGCAGCCTGCGTTGTTTCTTTCAAGCGTTTTATAGACAACGGCAGCTCCGGCAATAAATCAGATGCCAGCACACCGGCGCCGCCAAGCCTTGCGCATATCGCACCGCCGGCCTTTGCGTGCAGATAAACCCCCAAGCATGCGCCGTCAAACAAAGATAAGCCTTGCGCCAGCAGTCCGGCAATAACACCGGCCAGAACATCCCCTGTACCGGCTGACGACAATGCAGCGTTGGCAGAACAATTAATGCGTAACTCGCCGTTAGGCGAAGCGATGATGCTGTTGGCGCCCTTAAGCACAATGGTTTTATTCCACTCTTTCGCTTTTTGCAGCGCTATGTCAAAACGGTTAGCAAAAATCTCTTCCACAGGCATGTTGCACAAACGCGACATCTCGCCTAAATGCGGCGTTAGCACTGCATCAGCAGGCAAACGCCGCCACCAGTTTGACGATGCGGCTAAATAGTTGAGAGCGTCGGCGTCAAGAACCATCTTCGGGCTATGCGGCAAGTGGAAAATGGTTTTAAGAGCTACCGTCTTAGTACTTTCTTTGCGCCCTAAGCCGCATCCGGCAAGAAAAACATCATGTCCGGCCGACTCTTCTAACAAAACCTTATAACTATTTGAATCAATGCCGCCGGCAGTTTCAGGCAAAGTTAAATAAACCGCCTCCGGCAAGAGTCCGGCAACTATAGATTGCAAAGCTTTGCTGCCGGCCAGCGCCACCAACCCGGCGCCAACTCGCAAAACTCCGCCGCAACACAAATATGCGGCTCCGGCATAACTAGCCGACCCTGCAAATACTAATACCTTGCCGTAAGTGCCTTTATGAGAATATGCGAAACGATAAGGTAGCAGAGAACGCGCCCATTTATCAGTCAGGCTCTCACACGATGAGGCAGCATTTAAGTCAGCAGGCAGCCCAATATCAACAGTAATCACCTCGCCTGCGCGCAAAGCTCCTGTTACAGCGTATAAACCGCGCTTGGGATAACCCAAGGCAATTGTATAATTGACATATGGAGTGAATGTATCGGACTCACCGCTATCTGCATTCAAACCGGAAGGCAAATCCACAGCAATAACCCTTATCATCGGGTTTACTTCCTTGGCTCTACTTAACGTGGAAAGAACCGCTTTGAAAATACCGCCAATATATCGGTTTTGTCCTGTGCCAAAAATAGCATCCAGCACTCCGTCGCAAGCAGACAGCAACGTTGCCAAACCCGGCTGTTCACGGTCATCTAAGGCATCAATAATTAAAACGCCGGCATCCAAAGCCAGCTTTAGGTTGTCATCATCTATTTTGCGCTCGGAACATAAGTATATCGTGACATGAGCGCCCCACTGCTGCAAATAGCGAGCCGCCACCAACCCGTCACCGCCGTTATTTCCGGGACCAATAAGCACAATTATCTTTTTATCTGCCAAGCATCCTAAGATACGCCTTGTTTGCTGCGCTACCGCGCGCCCGCTATTCTCCATAAGAACAGCGGTTGTTACGCCGGACGCCTCAGCATTAGCTTCAAATTGCCTCATTTCCGCTACTGTCACAATTTTCATGACCCGAGTTTAACAACAAAGACTGCCATGGTCAATATCATACGCAACTATTGCCATAATTCAGGCGCCGCCTTTCACAAATTTACGGCATAATCAGAGATATTGATATAAACAAAACCAAAAGCGACAACGACATTGCATTAGGTTATTACCCAAGCGCTTAACAGCCGCA
Source organism: Dehalococcoidia bacterium (assembly GCA_009779655.1). Taxonomy (GTDB): domain Bacteria; phylum Chloroflexota; class Dehalococcoidia; order Dehalococcoidales; family UBA1222; genus WRNG01. Next base: position 5,230 of record WRDV01000024.1, on the reverse strand, counting down.
ATTCGCGGAACGCCTTGATTGTTTTGTATACCTGTGGTCGCTTGCTACTGTTGGTTTCTTTCGCAATATAATATGTGCCAGACTCATACAAATCCTTTACCATCCCCATTAACTCATCTATAATGTTTCTAATGGATCACACTGAACTAAAACAGTTTAAAACCGAAGCGCATAATGCTATCGAGCGCAACCATGACGCACTGCGCGCGCTATCCCGCCTGATACACTCAAATCCGGAATGCGCTATGAACGAGCGCCATGCCGTTGCTTGTTTGACGCAAGAGTTAGAAAAGCGTGATTTCGCCATTGAGAGCGGTATTTGCGACATGCCCACTGCATTCAAAGCCTCATATGGCAGCGGCAACCCCGTCATCGCTTTCATTGCCGAATACGATGCTTTGCCTGATATTGGCCATGCCTGCGGCCATAATCTCATCGCAACAGCTGCCGTAGCCGCTGCCATTGGCTCAAAAGAAGCGGTCGATAAAATGGGCGGAAGCATTCAGGTTATCGGCACGCCTGCCGAGGAAGTGCATGGCGGTAAAATCATGATGATAGAACACGGAGCATTCAGCGGCATTGACATTGCTATGATGATGCACCCATCCACATGCAACAGCGCTACCACAACGGCGCTATCTTGCGTAGCACTGGACATAGAATTCTTTGGGAAAGAAGCCCACGCTGCCACGCACCCGGAACTCGGTATAAACGCGCTCGATGCCATGATATTATCTTTTAACTGCATTAACTCTTTGCGCCAGCACCTGCGCAGTGATATGCGCGTACACGGAATCATTACCGACGGCGGCAGTGCGGCGAATGTCATACCGGCTCACAGTGCCGGGCGCTTCCTTGTTCGCGCCGGAAATGTAGCGCACATGGATACACTGCGAGGGCGCGTGCTTGATTGTTTCAAAGCCGGAGCTGCAGCCGCCGGAGCGCGATTGGAATACAGATGGAACGAACAGGGGCATTTCGCCCCTATGTTAAACAATATGACTATGGCGCAGCTTTATACACATAACATGGCACAATTAGGCATACATATCCCCGTCACTGAGCCGAAACAATCTTTCGGCAGCACCGACATGGGCAATGTCAGTCAAATTGTGCCGTCTATGCATGCGTTGGTAGCTATCGCGCCGGCAAGCGAAAGCGAGCACACTCATTCTTTCGCACGCTACGCAGCCAGTGATAACAGCCTGACACAGAGTATTAACGCCGCTGTTGCCATGGCAATGACAGCTATTGATATACTGGCCTCTCCGGATATTCTATGCGCCATCAAGCAGGAATTCTCTACAAAACATTGATAACAACCGGCATGCACGTCTTGCTCTCAACACTCTCACGAGCAAGACGCGTGATTATGCTATAATTAGGACAACTTTTCACCTATTCTCGGTTATAAAAATATAATACCAAAATCACTCGAGTTCTATATGCCCACAAAAGAAATACTATACTATCTAGGTATTGATGTCGGTTCAGTTTCAACCAAGCTGGTACTTTTAGGAACAGAAAGGCAACCCTTAGCGCAAGCATGTCTGCCAACACATGGGCAGCCATCCACAGCGCTAAAAGCAGGGCTGTTATGCATTCAACAACAACTTCCGCAGGGCGCTGATATCGCGTTAGTTGCAGTTACCGGAAGCGCGCGTGAGATGATTGGACAACTTGTAGGCGCAGACATCGTTAAGAACGAGGTCACATGCCAGGCCGCAGCAACTCTACATTACTATCCGCAGGTGCGTACCATCATTGAAATAGGCGGGCAAGATAGTAAAATCATCTTGATCAAAGATGGTCATGTAGCTGATTTCGGCATGAACACAATCTGCGCCGCTGGCACCGGCAGTTTCATCGATCACCAGGCGCAGCGCCTTGGTTTAACAGCGAAACAGCTAGGCGATCTGGCTTGTCTCTCTAAAGCGCCTGCCATGCTGTCAGGGCGCTGCACCGTTTTCGCCGAATCAGAGATGATACACAAACAACAAAGCGGCGCCAGTCCGGAAGACATTGTTTACGGGTTATGTCAAACACTGGTGCATAACTATCTCAACAGTGTAGCCTCAGGGAAAGAAATCCTCCCCCCGGTCATATTCCAAGGAGGACTATCTTTTAACCGCGGTATAGTGCGCGCTTTACAAGAAGAATTACGCTGTCAAGTTGTCATTCCGCCGATGCCGCAGCTTATGGGGGCAATAGGAGCGGCGCTATTGGCAACAAGCCACCCGACAAACATGCCGTCTCATTTCAAAGGGTTCTGCTTATAGCCAAAACTAAAAATGATTCGATATGTATTAATTCCATACGCTATAATTTCTGAAACAAGAACATTACGAGGATAAACAGCAATGAGCGTCGCAAAGCATATTATCGAAGTTCGCAACTTCACGAAAAAATATGGGAACTTCACAGCGGTAAAGAATATCAGCTTTACCGTAGACGAAGGGAGTATATTCGCTTTCCTCGGCCCGAACGGTGCGGGAAAATCCACCACCATCAATACCCTCTGTACCATTTTTGATAAAACCGATGGTGAGCTCATTATTGACGGCAAAGATGTATCCTCACAAAAAGCCTCTGTGCGTTCCGCCATCGGCGTCGTTTTTCAAGATTCCACACTAGACAAGAAGATGACAATAGAAGAAAACCTTAAAATGCATTGCGTATTCTACAAAGTGCCAAGGAATGAGGTTGAGGAACGCATCAGATTCGTTCTAACCTTAGTGGATTTGTTAGATGTGCGGAGAAAAACTGTCGCTGCTCTGTCTGGCGGCATGAAGCGTCGGGTGGAAATCGCAAGAGGATTGATACACTATCCGAAAGTCCTGTTTTTGGATGAGCCGACAACCGGGCTTGATCCTCAAACCCGCGCTCGTGTATGGGAGTATGTAATAAAACTGCAGCGAGAGAAAAATATCACCATCTTCCTCACGACCCACTATATGGACGAGGCGGAAATATGCAGTAAAGTAGCAGTCATTGACCACGGCAAAATCATCGCCCACGATACTCCTTTCAACCTGAAAAAGCATCACACAAAAGACAGGGCATACGTCACAACCTCGAATCCGCTACTGCTGGAAAAACTCCTGGACGAAAGAAACATTAAGCATACCCTCAAAGAAAAATACCATCGGATAGATGTGGAGAATAAAGCCGATCTTCTTCATATTCTATCAGAGTGCAAAGGCGATATTTCAGATATTGAGATCCGCAAAGGCACATTGAACGATGTGTTCTTAGAGATCACCGGACGTGAAATCCGTGAAGGAAGTGCAAGCTGATGAGAGTAATATATGCGTTAGGAATACGCAATTTAAAAGTGTTTGTGCGCAACAGAACAGCACTTATATTCAATTTATTGTTCCCGTTTTTCTTCATTTTTGTCTTTGGAGAAATTTTTCGCAATGATTTTATTGAAAACCCTGTGTCCTTTATGCTTGCCGGAATTATCATCGCCACGGTGTTTGAGTCATCCTTGCGCGTATCCAGCAACACCATTGACGATATGACGTCAGGTTTTATGAAAGAGGTCCTGGTATCACCAATTTCACGGCTAAGTATTGCCATCGGGCAGTTTGTTTCTTCTGCCGTTGTGGCAACGGCTCAAGGCATTATCATCTTTGTTATAGGTTTCTTTATCGGACTCAGAATCACCTCGCCCTTGACGATTATTTACGCTATATCGGCTATGGTTTTCGTGGGGATTGTTTTTGCAGGTTTTGGCCTCTTTATAGCAACAAAAGCAAAGAACATCCAGACATTTCAGGCGGTTAGTCTTGCCATAACTATGCCTTTAACTTTTTTGTCAGGAGCGTACATTCCTTTCGCTATGCTGCCGGACGTGCTGAAATGGGTAGGCTATTTTAACCCTATGACCTACGCAGTCGCGCTGTTTCGCGCCATAACGCTAGAGAAAACACACCTGCCAACATCAGAGCTAATAAACGAAGAATTAGCTTTTAAGATTGGCGGCGTGATGATAGGCCCAATGGAAGCGCTCGGTATTTTGTTGGCATTCGGTATTGTATTTCTTTTACTTTCGACACTCGCATTTATCAGAGTGGATTTTTCAAGGATGAACCGTATTAAGGATGATTCTATAGAGATATAATTGACAGGGTTACCGGCTCAACTGCGCCATTATTCAGCACTCTCATAAAGGAAACGTTGCGAAGGAAATCAGCAGTAGCTGACACCCGCAGGCATACCAAAAAGGCAAGGTGCTTTACAAATTGCAACTGCTAAGTGCCTAGGCAATATAATTGCGGCGGGTTGCCATACTAGCCCGGTTATGGTAGTATTTGCGTATTTCCCGAAGCAATCTTTACATAGGGAGTGCTATTATGTCTAAGATATATATTATTGACGTTACCAATCGTGATGGCGTACAAACAGCCAAATTAGGTCTGTCCAAGATAGAGAAAACCATGATTAATATCTATCTGGACGAGATGGGTGTTTTTCAAAGCGAGTTCGGATTCCCAACAACACAGCATGAGAAGTTCTACTTAAACGCTAATATTGAGATGGCGCAGAGAGGCATTCTCAAAAATATTGTGCTTGGCGGCTGGATACGCGGCATTGTAGAGGATGTTGAGCTTACTATCAAACAGACCCCGGGCATCAAACACCTCAACCTATCTCAATCAACTTCAACACAAATGATAGACGGGAAATTCCAGGGGCGTAAAACACGCGATGATATCGTTAATGAAATGGCCGACGCCGTGGATGCCGCGCTGGCTTACGGCATACAGAGTGTTGGGGTAAATGCCGAAGACGCTTCGCGCACCGATATTGACTTCCTAGTCAAATATGGACAAGCCGCTAAGTCACATGGCGCGACACGCTTACGCTATTGCGACACCTTAGGTTATGACAATCCGTTCTCAATATATGAAACCGCTAAAACGCTGGCGCAAAAAGTGGAATTGCCCATTGAAATCCACTGCCACGGCGATCTTGGTATGGCCGTGGCCTCATCCATCGCCGGCGCCAAGGGCGCCATTGACGGCGGACAAGACGCCTATATAAATACAACACTAAACGGTATAGGAGAACGTGCCGGCAACGCAGACTTAGTCTCAGTCATCCTGGCGATTACCAAATCAAAAGGATTCGAGGAAAAATATCAGCTGGCAGGCAACATTAAATTGGATATGGCATGGAAAATCGCCAATTTCGCAAGCTATGCCTTTGGAGTTGATATTCCAAT
>WRDV01000023.1 GCA_009779655.1 Dehalococcoidia bacterium | reverse complement strand
GTGGGCAGGATAAAGTGAGCCCAGGAGGACGCGCCGTTGGATGGTAGAATACCCATTCTATATAGTAAAGAGGATATTTAGGTGCGACAAGGCTATTTACCGTGGTATCTCAAGGAACAGCTGCCGTATGGACATGGCGTTTGCTAGTGCCAACTTGTACATGTTTCGGAAACGGCTGCTGCGCATATCTACGTGAGATGATGCTGCCGCACGTCTGCTCTCAGAAAATTGATGGTAAAACAAATGGAAAACAGAGGATAAAGAGAGCTTTGAGCGGTATGTCGGGTCTCAAATAGGGCCGCCTCGTGTTTCTGAGCACATGGTGCCCTTATTGGTAGATTCTGAACATGGTTATGGTTTAGTGATAAGTGTAGGTAATGAAGAGCGCTTAAAAAATAATAGGTTATAAAGGTGATATCTCTATCCGGTATTCTTAACATATATAAGCCACTAGGCCCCACATCTTTTGCGGTGGTGGCGCGAGTACGCAAGCTGACAGGCGAGCCCAAAGTAGGGCACGGTGGTACGCTTGACCCGCTGGCCAGTGGCGTGTTGCCTGTTTTTCTAGGAAAGGCTACGCGGTTGCAAGATTATTTAATGCAATATCCCAAGACTTATCGCGCTAGCGTAGCGCTTGGTGTTTCCACTGATAGTTATGACGCTGAAGGCGCTGTGACCGCGCATGGGGATGTTTCTGCCATCACGCAAGAGGTCATTCAAGATGCATTGAGAGCTTTTCGCGGAGTGATTAAACAAACTCCGCCGGAATACTCTGCTCTCAAACATAATGGGCAGCCTCTTTATAAATTGGCGCGGGAAGGCAGGTCGGTAGAAGTTCAAAGCCGCCTTACTACGATTTATCGTTTAGAGATGTTGGAGTTTACCCCTTCTGCGCTTGAACTGGAAGTCGAATGCAGCAAGGGAACGTATATACGTTCATTGGCGCATGAATTGGGGCAGGCGTTGGGTTGTGGAGCGCATGTTTCAGGGTTGGTGCGTATATCGTATGGGCCTTTTGACATAAATCAGGCGCTGTCGCTAGAGAGCCTAGAAAAGGCTGCGTTGAGCGGAGATTTGAGTTGTTTGGTGCAGCCCATGGATAGCGTGTTGGCACGATGGCCGAAGGTGGTACTTTTGGATGCGCAGGTGGAGATGGTGTGCTATGGCGAGGCGCTGGAATTACAAATGCCCGCTGATTTCGAGCATCTGCGCGCTTATGACACGAAAGGGTGCTTTATAGCTATGCTGGAATATGATTCTGAGGCAGGCGTGTGGCATCCGAAGAAGGTTTTCCGCTAAAAGTTTAGACGGCATTAATGAGGGCAAAGTTTGGAGACAGAATATGAGTAATATGTGGAGGGTTATTGTTGCCGTGCTGATTTGTGGTGTTGTGTGCAATAAAATACCTAAATCGCTACGCACAAAGACACCGAAGTATAGGCAAATACTTTAGCTTCATTCAGCGTGGTAAATATCTCCCTGTCCAAAAGCTCATCTCTCATCTTGCCGTTGAACGATTCAATGTATCCGTTTTCCCACGGACTTCCCGGCTCTATATAAAGAGTCCTGACGCCAATATTACTTAACCATTTACGAACCGCTCCGGCAGTGAATTCAGAACCATTGTCCGACCTTATATGCTCAGGTATTGCTCGTAATATGAACAAATTGAATAATGCATTGTATTCATCAATTATATTCAGTATGCGAAACTTATATCCATTTGACGTGAGAGATTCCACAAAGTCATGACTCCGCACATGGTCTTTATACTCCGGCCTTAACCTAATACACGCACCGTCCGTTAAGCCACAGCCTGCCTCTTTTAGGTTGCTTTTGCGGCTTCATACATCAGCTTGACAAGTACGCTTATAGCGGGTATATTGCATGGGTTGTAAACGGTATATTTTTTATCTCAACCGTTATCCCAAACCAATTTTGTGTGAGAGGTAAAAATTAAATGGGAAAAGTTAATGTTGCCATTATTGGCGTTGGAAATTGTTGTTCTTCTTTTGTGCAAGGGGTTAACTTTTATAAAAAAGCCAAAGACGTTGATTTTGTTCCAGGCTTGATGCATGTCAACTTGGGCGGGTATCACATCTCAGATATCAACTTTGTGGCTGCGTTTGATATTGATAAGAACAAGGTTGGCAAGGATTTGTCACAAGCTATCTTTTCCAAGCCCAACAACACAATTAAAATCTGTGATGTGCCTAATCTTGGTGTAAAGGTTGAGCGCGGTATGACCCACGATGGTCTGGGCAAGTATCTTTCGCAGATTATTGAGAAAGCCCCCGGTTCTACAGCCGATATTTCTAAAATCCTGAAAGATACCAAGACGGATGTGGTTATCAACTATTTGCCGGTTGGTTCTGAGGAAGCTACTAAGTGGTATGTCGAGCAGATTCTTGACGCCGGTTGTGCCATGGTGAATTGTATTCCGGTATTTATAGCCCGTGAGAAGTATTGGCAGCAGAGATTTGAGTCTAAGGGATTGCCGATAATCGGTGACGATATTAAAAGTCAGGTCGGTGCGACTATTGTGCATCGCGTCTTGACACGGCTCTTTATGGATCGCGGTGTCAAACTAGAGCGCACCTACCAGCTTAACTTTGGCGGCAATACCGATTTTCTCAATATGCTTGAGCGGGAGCGCTTGGAGTCCAAAAAGATTTCTAAAACCAATGCTGTTACTTCCCAGATGGATTACAAAATGGAGCCCGATGACGTACATGTAGGTCCATCAGACTATGTGCCTTGGTTACAAGACCGCAAGTTCTGCCATATCCGCATGGAAGGCCGTACTTTTGGTGATGTGCCGTTGTTGCTTGAAACTAAGCTTGAGGTGTGGGACAGCCCGAATTCGGCAGGTGTTATTATTGATGCTGTGCGTTGCGCCAAACTTGCGATGGATAATGGTCTTAAGGGCGCTCTCACGGCTCCGTCGTCTTATTTCATGAAGTCTCCTCCTATTCAGTACACTGATGATGTGGCTCACAATAACGTGGAAGAGTTCATTAAAGAAATGTCAAAGTCGGGTAAATCAGGTGAAGCCGCGACCACGTCCTGATTTTTAAATCGGGACTGTGGCCGGTATTAGCGGCGGCACGAATGAAAATTGCGCTGGTATCCCCTTACGATTTTGCGCACCCTGGCGGCGTGGTCAGTCATATCCGTGCATTGGATGAAGAGTTTACCAAGTTAGGGCATGACGTACGCGTTATTGCTCCTGCAGCGCGTAAGAACTGGGTATCATTTGGCGATCGCTTTATTCCTATCGGTAAACCGCGCTCTATACCGGCTAGCGGCTCTATCACTCGTATCAGCCTTTCATTACGTTTGGCGTCGGCTATACAGAAGGCCCTCGCAAGTGAGCGGTTTGACGTGGTGCATTTGCATGAGCCTTTTATGCCTATGCTATGTAGTGCTGTACTGCGTTTCTCAGATGCGCTGAATATCGGAACATTCCATGCATATGCCGGCCGCCCGGGTTACTGGCTTGGCTGGCCTGTAACGACTGTCCTGTTAAATCGGCGCAACCGCAAACTGACGGGGTATATCGCGGTATCTGAACTGGCTAAGAAATACGCTGCCAAGCATGTCAGCGGTGAGTTTACTGTAATCCCCAATGGCGTGGATCTGAATCATTTTAATACGCAGGTTAGCCCAATACCCGGATACGATGACGGCAAAATTAACATATTATTTGTAGGGCGTTTAGAGAGCCGTAAAGGCGTGAAATATTTACTGAGAGCGTATGAGAAACTAAAAAAAGAACATTCAAATATTCGCTTGATTATTGTCGGCCCGGGTGTGAATTTGCGCAAGCGCTATGAGTGGTGGGTGCGGTTTAAGCGTTTAAAGGAAGTGGTGTTTACCGGTGGTGTGAGTTACGCTGACTTACCGCGCTACTATAAAACCGCTGACATATTTTGCGCTCCGGCAATTGGCAAGGAAAGCTTTGGTATCATTCTGTTGGAGGCTATGGCGTTAGGTAAACCCATTGTGGCTTCCTCAAACCCGGGTTATGCTTCAGTGGTTAACGATGAAGAGCAGGCGCTTTTGGTGTCGCCGCGCGACACCGCGGCACTGACGGAAGCGTTGCGTCGTCTTATTAATGATAAAGAGCTGCGCCTACGCATGGGAGCCAGCGGTGTACAGTCTGTGCAGCAGTATAATTGGCCTATTGTAGCAAAGCGCATTCTTGAGTACTATGAGCGTATGTTGGACGGTAAGCTATTTGCGCATGCTCCAAGCGCAGAGCAGAGTAGCGCCGTATAAAGCGTCGGCTTAGGGTGATGCATCAATATGTCTAACTTGGATTGGCGTAGGAAAATCAGCGCGGGTTTTGTAGCTCCGATAACGAAGGTCTTAGCGCGCACTCCGCTTACGCCAAATGCCATTACATATATAGGGTTTATTCTCATCTGCGTGGCGGCCGCTCTTGTAGCTAACAGACAGTTTTTATGGGGCGGTATAGGTGTATTGGTAGCAAGCGCAATGGATGCCTTTGATGGGGCTCTTGCGCGGCATATAGGGAAGGCGAGCCGTTTTGGAGCAGTATTGGACTCGACGCTGGATCGTTTATCAGAAGGCGTTGTACTGCTTAGCGTTATATATGTTTTGGCACGTGATGGCATGGAGTTGGGGGTTGTGTTGGGTGGTGCCACTTTGCTGTTATCGCTGTCTGTAAGTTATATACGCGCCCGCGCCGAAAGCGTTGGGGTTGAGTGTGTTGAAGGCTGGTTTACGCGTACCGAGCGTGTTATCGTTATTGCGCTTGGGTTAATTCTTAACCAGATTATTATCGCTATGGCTATCGTTGCAATGCTTAGTTTAATTACGGCGGCGCAGCGCTTGTATGTCGTATGGCGAAAACTGCAGTCCGCAAAATAGTTTGTATATAGGGTTAAAACAGGAGGAAATTGTTATGCCAGTTCTTGCTATAGTAGGCGGTCAGTGGGGTGATGAGGGTAAGGGTAAGGTTGTGGACCAGCTTTCGGAAACAGCCGATTATGTGGTGCGCTTTTCAGGTGGGGATAACGCCGGGCATACCGTTATTAATCATCTGGGAGAGTTTAAACTGCATTTGGTCCCTGCCGGTATTTTCTCAAGCCACGTGGTATGTGTTATTGGCAACGGGGTTGTTATTAATCCTGCTGTGCTAAAAAGTGAAATAGAGGGCTTAAATAAGTCCGGAGTAGACACCAGCCGGCTTGTCATAAGTAATCGCGCGCATCTTGTGATGCCGTATCATTTGCTGCAAGACGAGTTGGAGGAGAGATCACGCGCTGGCAAGGCACTTGGCACCACAAAACGCGGCATCGGGCCTGCTTTCGCGGATAAGACAAATCGTTTAGGCATTCGTGCTTGCGATCTGTTGGACAAAGCGGCACTCGGCGAGCGTTTAGCTATGGCGCTGGAAAACAAAAACACACTATTTACCGGCGTATATGGCGTTGCCCCAATGTCGTATGATCAGATTTATACGGAATACTGCGCCTATGCTGATTTTCTAGCGCCGTTTATTCAAGATACAGTGGTGCTACTAGAGCATGCGCTGACAAATAAAAAACGAGTAATCATGGAAGGAGCGCAGGGGGCGTTGCTTGACCCTGATTTCGGCACGTATCCATACGGCACTTCTTCATCACCGCTTACGGCAGGGGGCTCGTTGGGGGCAGGTATTGCTCCTAATCGTATTGACAGCGCACTGGGTATTTTCAAGGTATATTGCACTCGCGTAGGCAATGGCGCGATGCCGACAGAACTTATGGATGACATCGGAGACACCATACGTGACATAGCTCATGAGTACGGTACCACAACCGGACGTCCGCGCCGTATCGGCTGGTTTGATGCGGTGGCGGCGCGGTATAGCTGTTTTATTAATGGGTTGACATCAGTGGCATTAACGCGCTTGGATGTGCTTGATACCATTCCTGCACTGAAAATCTGCACGGCATATGAGCTTGACGGCGCGCGTGTGGGCTATTTCCCTGCAAGTGTGGCAGACTTAGAAAAGTGTCGCCCGATATATGAGGAATTGCCTGGATGGAATACACCTATTACCCATGTACGCAAATTTGGCGATTTACCTATCGAGGCCCAGCGCTATGTGCGGCGCATTGAGGAATTGATGGGTTGTGACGTTGGGATGGCTTGTTGTGGTCCCGCGCGCGAGCAAGTTATTCAAATGAAACAGATATTTTGACATCGCAGTGCATTTGCGTCTAGTTAGGTACATCGTTGTGGCAGATTATTAGTCTATGCAATGCTTATCACTCTGAGCAGTAATGAGTTGATACTGCGTGCTTAGTTTATTCCGACAATTCTACTCCGACCGTGAGGTCGGTGATGGAGTCATGCTTAAAGCTGCCGCAGCATGAAATACAGCGGATGCTCTCCACCCGGTGCGTTGGTTTGATGCATAAGTTTAAAGCCGAAATGCTGATACATTTCCACATTTTTTAAGTTTTGAGTTTCCAAATAACAAGGCATATTGTCTTTGTCTAGCATTTGTAGAATAGGTTTTATCAGCGCGCTGGCAATTCCTTGCCCTTGATATGCAGGATCTACTGCAAGTAGCGCAAGATAGCAATATCGTGGCGGCGCGAGTTTTTTGCGTAGCTTATCGCACATAGAGGTGCTTTTACTATCCAACCAAAGATAACGCCATCCGCACCTAAGAGACGTAAATGGGTAACCGGCATCAAGCATTGTAAATAAAGAAAACTTCGTCTCTGCTGGCATATATGTGATAACGCCCTCACATCTCTGCGATGTAGTGAAAGCCATCGAAGCACTGTTTGCGGCAGCCATGCGCAAGTATCCTTTAAAAGGATAGCGTATGTTTGCTCTTTTAGCAGGATTGGGTATTAGCCAGCGGGTGAAAGAGTCATTCTCAAAAGCGCGCGCGCAGGTAATTGATGCCGGCTCAACCAGAGAATTGTCTATTTTAAGCAATGAATCTAATGTTAACATAACAAATTAGCATCAGGCGACAATACGGCATTTGTTGCCGCCTGGCAGAAAAATACTTACTAACGGGAGGTAATGTAAATCTTTACACAAGAGGCAAGTCTATGTGATATCTCTTAAGTGTTTCGCGCAGCACTGATGCTGTTTTGTCATCGGCTTCTGTAAGCGGAAGGCGTAATCCTCCCACTCGAAAGCCCATATAGTTTAAGGCGTATTTTAGCGGGATTGGGTTGGACGCGATAAACAGATCTTTAAATAATGGCACCAAATCGCGGTGAATCTCTGCCGCGCGCGCTGTTTTGCCTTGTGCGAAACTCTCGATCATCTCTTTAATTTGTTTACCTACCAGATGAGATGCTACGCTGATGACTCCATATGCTCCTATGGCCATCATTGGCAGAGTATCGCCGTCGTTGCCGCTCCATACCATGAAATCGCTGCGGATTTCGCCTACGCCGCGTATGACGCGAGCGGACTGCTCCATATCGCCTGAGGCTTCCTTAAGCCCAATAATATTCTTTATTCTAGCCAACCTGATAATAGTGTCTGCTGATATGCTGGTGACGGTACGTCCCGGTACGTTATATAAAATACACGGCAGTTCGGTGCTTTCGGCTATAGTCTTGAAATGCTGAAACAGTCCTTCTTGAGAAGGTTTATTGTAATATGGTACAACGAGCAAACAGGCGTCCACTCCCCATTCCTGTGCGCGAATGGTGTTCTCACGGGCTTCATCTGTGGAGTTTGAGCCGGTGCCGGCGATGACTGAGCCGTTATTACCTACCACTGATTTAATCTCTCGGAAGAGCTTGTGCTCTTCTTCCCATGTGACAGTTGGGGACTCGCCTGTGCTGCCTACCACTAATATGCCGTCGCTGCCAGAGTTGATTAGGGCTTTGGCTAGTTTTTTGGCTTGTTCGTAGTCTACTGCACCATCACTATCAAATGGTGTTACCATAGCCGTAATAAGGCGACCTAATTCTTTGCTGCTTTTCATACTAACCTCCCGGATTAACCAAGTTTTGTTTAATCATTTCCTCAGCAATTTGCACTGCGTTTAGAGCAGCACCTTTGCGAATATTGTCCGATACAATCCACATAACGAGACCGTTTGATACCGACACGTCGTGGCGTATGCGTCCTACATAGGTATCGTCGGAGCAGGTAGCCATGCATGGGGTTGGGTAAAGATTGATGCTTGGGTCATCTTGCACGCGCACTCCAGGCGCATGGGACAATATATCGCGCGCCTCATCTGGCGTAATCGGATTAGTGAACTCTACATTGACTGCTTCACTGTGGCTTGTGAATACCGGTACGCGCACGCAAGTTGCCGATATTAGCATATCTTCTGCATGCATGATCTTGCGTGTTTCTTCCAGCATCTTCCATTCTTCTTTAGTGTAGGCGTTGTCCAGGAAGCTATCTATGTGTGGCAGCGCGTTAAATGCTATCTGATGCGGATACACCTGCGGCGTTACTTCTTGTCCGTTTAGTATTTGTCCGCTTTGCAAGGCGAGTTCTTCAATAGCTGCTGAGCCTGTGCCAGAAACTGACTGGAAAGTAGTCACCACAATGCGCTTAATGGGGTTAACCTTGTGCAGAGGGTAAAGAGCGGTTACCATTTGAATTGTGGAACAGTTCGGGTTGGCAATAATACCTGTGTGGCGCCTGATATCCTCAGCATTTACTTCTGGCACAACCAGTGGCACGTTACGGTCCACTCTGAAAGCGGAAGAGTTGTCTATGACAACCGCACCGCTTTCAGCGGCTATTGGCGCGAAATATTTGCTTATGTCAGCCCCGGCTGAGAAGAAAGCGATGTCAACGTTGTGAAACGATTCTGGCGAGGTTTCTTTGACTATATATTCCTCGTTTGCGAAATTAAGTTTCTTACCAGCTGAGCGATCTGATGCGAACAATTGCATATCCTGAGTCGGAAAATTGCGCTGCTCAAGCACTTTTATAAATTCGCCGCCAACCAAGCCGGTGGCGCCCACAATAGCCACTCTGTGTTTATTCATGTGAGTCTCCCAAGATATCTATAAACCGAGTAGTTTTTCTAAGCCGACTGTTAAGCCGTTTTGTTTTATTATCTCGCGAATGGATAACATAACGCCCGGCATATAGCAGTCACGATTAATGGCATCGTGTTTGATTGAAAGAGTCTGTCCCATGTCGCCAAACAGTATCTCTTGGCGCGCTACGATGCCAGGCATGCGTACGCTGTGTATAGATATACCTTCATACTTCTGTCCGCGGCTTTCCTGAAAGGATTCTTTTTGCTCTGGCGTAATGAATGATTTGCCACGTGTTTGCGCTATGGATTTGGCGGTTGACAGTGCTGTTCCCGATGGGGCATCCAGTTTAAACTGATGATGCTGCTCGATAATCTCAGCGTAATCGAAATATTTTGCCGCTATTTTAGCTATGTGCATCATAACTAGAGCGCCGACAGCGAAGTTCGAGGCAATTATAGCGCCGGTGACATTCTCTTTAGCTATCGCGTTAACAAAATGTAAATCGTCTTCACTAAGTCCAGTGGTGCCGCTCACAAGGCTTACCCTGCGCGATAATACAGCTTGCGCTAGACTACGCACGGCTTTTGCCGTGCTGAAATCAACTACCACGTCAGGTTTATGAGTATCCAACATGGCATCTATATTGGCTGACAGTGGGATATGGCAACCGTTCGGCAACGAAAGACTGTCGGCTATGGCATTGGTGTCAACGGCGCCAGACAGTTCCATGTCGAGCTCCTGACCGACAGCCGCAATAACTGTTTGCCCCATTTTACCTAGAGCTCCGTGCACCAAGACTCTTATCTTGGACATTCTCTCACCTCTGCGGTTGAATAATTGCCTTTATCAGCGCGGCTTGTTTGTAGGAGGCGCACCGAATGGCGGACGATTGTCTTGTGGACTGAAAGAAGAATTTCTTTCCGCCCCGTTCCCATCCGGGAAAGCCAGTAGGGCACGGCGTGACAGGTTGATTCGCCCTTGATTATCAATTTCAATTACCTTTACAGTGATCTCATCGCCTAATTTGACCACATCTTCCACCTTGTCCACACGGCGGTTTTCCATCTCTGATATATGCACCAAGCCGTCTTTGCCTGGCAACAACTCTACAAAGGCGCCAAAATTCATGATGCGCACCACTTTACCTGTGAAGATTTCTCCTGCCTTTATTTCGCGTGTGAGGTCTTCAATCATCTTCATGGCTTTTCTGGCTGACGCTTCGTCGATAGCGCCGATCACCACTGTTCCATCAGGTGCGATATCTATGGTAGCCTTGCTCTCATCAGTGATGGAACGGATCGTTTTTCCGCCAGGGCCGATGACTGTGCCAATCTTATCTTGGTCAATAGTAATCTTATACATGCGCGGCGCATACTTAGATAGTTCAGAGCGGCTTTGGGCGATAGCGCCGCGCATATTCTCCAGAATAAATAAGCGCGTTTCACGACTTTGCCACATAGCCTTCTCGAGTATTTCCAAGCTGACGCCTTTGAGCTTGATATCAAGCTGTAAGGCGGTGATGCCATTGCTGGTACCGGCAACTTTGTAATCCATATCGCCGTAGTTGTCTTCCATGCCTTCAATATCTGTCAATACAACCCATTCGCCGTTGTCGCCGGTGACTAATCCCATTGATATGCCGGCAACGGGAGCCTTGATTGGCACACCTGCGTCCATTAGTGATAGCGTTGAGCCGCATACACTGGCCATAGAAGTAGAGCCGGAAGAACCCATAATTTCGGATACGACACGGATTGCATAAGGAAATTCCTCCTCAGGTGGTATGACGGGCAGTATGGCGCGTTCGGACAGCGCCCCGTGGCCGATCTCGCGTCGGCCGGGTGAGCCTACGCGTTTGACCTCGCCTGTTGAGAATGGCGGGAAGTTGTAGTGATGCATATAGCGTTTACTGTCGCTAATGCCCAGTCCGTCTAATTGCTGCTCGTCACGCGTGGAGCCTAACGTTGTAATTGAGAGAGCTTGTGTTTCGCCGCGGGTGAAGAGGCCTGACCCGTGAACGCGCGGCAATAACCCTACATCGCAGGACAGTTCTCTAATCTGGTTTAGCGGACGATTATTAGCTCGCGTGCCATGTTTCAATATATGCTCGCGCAGGGCATTACGGATAGCGTTGTCGAAAGCCGATAAGATTTCACTTTCATTGTATTTGTCACGCAATTGCTCAAGTAATGCTGCCTTAAGAACACTTAGCTTAGGCTCTCGCTCGGCTTTGGTGGCGAAGTTAAGCGCGTCCCATATGCGCCCAGCAAGTACTTGATCCACGTCAGTTGTCAGCCCAGCGTTGTTAAGAGCCGGCGGCGCTTCCGATTTGACTTTACCAACGGCGGAAATTATTTTCTCCTGCATAGCGATAAGCCTCTGGTTGGCTTCGTGGGCGAATTTCATGGCGCCTGTGACAATGTCTTCCGAAACT
>WRDV01000022.1 GCA_009779655.1 Dehalococcoidia bacterium | reverse complement strand
CAAGACAGAACTAGAAAAGCTACGACGTGCCGTATCGCTGATAAACGAATATGATGACAGCCATGTTTACATCTTTGCCAAACGGCGTTTCAGCGACTACGCTGTTTCCCAAGCTGCCAAAGATGAAGTGCTCAATCTAGTTGAGGTGGATAGACTGAAGTATTAACGCGCACCACAATGCCATTCGGGAGTAGGCAACATATTCCCTTGGGATGTGATGATGACTGGCATGAATGCGACCCGTAGTGTTTTTGGGTGTTATATGTCGCAACCTTGGAACCAAACAGTAATGGCAAAACCGCCGCGGAAGTAGTATGTGTTCGTCCAAGGTTCATTTGGTGGAGCCGGGGGGATTCGAACCCCCTACCTTTTGACTGCCAGTCAAACGTTCTCCCAAGTGAACTACGGCCCCAGAAAACAGTTCATAATCTAGCATAAAACGGTTTGCCTTGCAAGACATAATTATCCGTGATAGCTCGGCGTAGTTGAAGATGGTCTTCGGATAGCTTATACTTTTAAGCGTAAGTCTGCGAATGGAGACAACCCTCAATGACCAAAGCAATGAAAGAACTCTGCATTGTTATGCTGGGAGGCGCCGGAGTGCTGGCACTCTTGTGGGGTCTGTTAAATCAGATTAATTTAGCGTATGCCGGCCGCCCGCCTGAGTATGTCAGTGACATTGCGTGGGATGTGGTATGGGTAGGCGTTGGCTTGATTGCGGCGAGTGTAGCGCTGGCGATTTTTGTCAAACCGACTAGATAGCTAACTACCGGCTTTCCATACCGCGCCTGTCGGCGTATCCTCAATAACAACACCCAGTGACTCCAGCTGTTTACGAATATCGTCGGCAAGCTGATACTGTTTTGCTTGTCGCAAACTGTTGCGGGTATCTACTAACAGCCGGACGAATGGCTCGGCGCCGCCAAGCGATTTTTGCGGCGGTTTCAAAGTTAATCCCAGCACCGAGGACAATTCTTTTAACAGGTCCTGCCCTTGGGAAACGTTGTACCCGTCACTGCGCAGGCGGTTTAGCTCGCGCGTTAGATCAAATAGTACGGCCAGTGCTTGGGGCGTATTAAAGTCGTCGTCCATGGCCTCAATGAAACGATTTCGATATGTTTCTGTATCAAGCGCTGCTGTCTTACCATCGGCGTTATTGTTTTCAAGCGCTTGGCGCAGGCGTTTTGCGCCGCTGGATGCCGCCTCAAGCGCTTCTGTGGTGTATGTCAACGGGCTGCGATAATGTGAGCCTAATACGAAGATGCGCAAAGCATCGCCGGAATGATTATCCAACACTTGTTTAATACTGATAATATTGCCAAGGCTTTTGCTCATCTTCTCTTCGCCTAAGCGCAGAAGCCCGTTATGCATCCAGTATTTTACAAAAGGCTTTTTGCCGGTGAAGCTTTCCGATTGAGCGATTTCATTTTCATGATGAGGGAATATAAGGTCCGCTCCTCCTCCGTGGATGTCCAGCGTTTCGCCTAGGTATTTGATTGACATGGCGCTGCATTCTATATGCCATCCGGGCCGTCCTTTGCCCCATGGGCTGTCCCACGACGGCTCGCTTGGTTTTGCGGCTTTCCACACGACGAAATCCATAGGGTTTTCTTTTTCATCGCCCGGCTCAATGCGCGCTCCGACAAGCATTTGGTCTAAGGTGCGGTGAGCTAATTTTCCGTAGTCATCAAGATTTGCGACGCGGAAATAGACGCTGCCGTTAGATGGATAAGCGTAACCCGTATCTACTAATTTCTGCACAATTTCAATAATTTGAGGGATTTCCTGAGTGGCGCGAGGGTATAAGTCCATAGGGCTTATATTTAGGGCGTCCATATCCCGCATAAAAGCAGCCATGTTTTTCTCGGCTAGCTCGGAGATGCTTACGCCTAACGCTGCGGCCTTAGCGATGATTTTGTCATCAATGTCGGTGAAGTTTTGTACGCATTTTACTTTGTAGCCGCGGAATTTCAGGTAGCGCCGGATAGCGTCAAAATTGATATAGCTCATGGCATGCCCGATATGGGCTTCTGCCTGCGGCGTAATACCGCAGACATACATCTTAATTTCGTCGCCCTGCGGAATGAGTTCTTCTTTTTGACCTGATAGAGTATTTGTTATTTTCATTTAAGAGTTATTATATCAGGGTATAGTCGGGAAAGGCGATGCGTACCCAATTAAACTTTTTCAATAGCTGCGATTGCCCATGCCGCAATCCCTTCTTCGCGTCCCGCGAAGCCCATTTTCTCTGATGTGGTGGCCTGTATTCCGATATCACAGGGCATACAGTCTAACGCATGGGCTAACGCTGTGCGCATATCACTAATATAGGGCGCAAGCTTTGGTTGTTCAGCTGCTATTGTCACATCTATATTGCCTATTTTATAACCGGATTCCGTCAGTATTTGACCTACGTTTCTCAAAAGCGTTAAGCTGGAAATGTCTTTGTATTGCGGGTCACCCGGAGGAAAGTGCGTGCCGATATCGCCAAGTGCCGCCGCTCCCAACAGGGCGTCCATTATCGCATGCGTCAGCACATCGGCATCGCTCCAGCCGACGAGACCCTGATGATGAGGAATGCCGACGCCCCCCAATATAAGAGGGATGTCTTTCGCTAAACGATGCACGTCATAACCAAGCCCGATACGCATCAAGGCCTCCTCTGCTGCAAGATGGATTGCGCCAACGCCATATCAGTCGGCGTAGTCAGCTTAACATTATCGTATGAGCCCGTATATAGCTTGACTTTAATACCTAACGCTTCAACCATAGCGGCATCATCGGTTACATCGCTAACAGTTTGTGTATATCCTGCTTTAATTATATCAAAGCGGAATACCTGCGGCGTTTGAACGGCCCATAAAAGCTTCCGAGGCAATGTTTCATTAACGTAACCATTGTCGTCTGTCCGCTTGACAGTGTCTGTCAGCGGCACGGCCGCGGCTGCTGCACCGGTTTCCTGCGATGCTTCCAGTCCGTCTGCTATCAGATTTTGGTTGAGCAAAGGCCGTGCTCCGTCGTGTACTATTACCCACCGGCATGGCGGCAGCGCATTCAGCCCGGCTAAAGCAGAATCCTGCCGGCGTGCTCCTCCTTGGCAGATAATTAACTCTTTGCGTAGGCTTTTTTGTCGTAACAGATATTCTCCGCGCGCCGTATTATCGTGCCTCAGCACCACGGTTATAAAATCAACATATGGAGATGTATCGAATGTCGTCACTGAGTGCTCCAGCACTGACATGTCGCCGAGCGGGGCGAATATCTTATCGATGCCGTCCATTCGCATACCGCATCCGGCGGCTACAATAATCGCACCGACCTTCTGCGTCTTATACATCAGTCATCCTGTTGCTCATGGTCTTTGTCGGCGGTTTCCTTGTTAGCGAGTCCCAATAACACTGCCTCGCGCAGCGTACTTACGGGTATAGGCTCAATGCTGCTTGCGCGTATATTTTTTATACCTGAGCGAGGTACTAGACATTTCTTAAAGCCCAATCTGGCGGCTTCATTCAGCCGTCGCTCTAGCTGCGGGATAGTGCGAATTTCTCCTGACAGACCTATTTCGCCGATTACAGCTGTTTCATGGTTTAGGGGCCTGTCCTTGAAGCTTGAGGCGATGGCGAGAGCAATGGCCATATCAGCGGCGGGCTCATTAATTTGCATACCGCCTGTAACATTTACGATGATATCTTGATTGCCTAACCTGAGTCCTAAGCGCCGGGTCAGTACAGCTGTGATAAGTAATAATCTTCCGAAATCTACTCCGTTAGCGGTTCTCCGCGGCAGGCCAAAGCTGGTAAGGCTGGTAAGAGCTTGAACCTCAACCATCAGAGGGCGACTTCCTTCCAGCGTGGCGGTGATTACAGAGCCTATGGCATCCCCTTGCCGCTGCGCTATGAATACCTGTGATGGATTGTCTACCTCAACCAGTCCCCTTTCCTTCATTTCGAAGATGCCCACCTCATTGGTAGAGCCGAAGCGGTTTTTCACAGAGCGTAGCAGGCGGTAGGAGCTGAAACGCTCTCCTTCAAAATATAAAACTGAATCTACGATATGCTCTAATATGCGCGGTCCTGCTAGGGCGCCGTCTTTTGTGACATGTCCGGTGATGAAAACCGGTGTTTGTGTCTGTTTAGCCCAGCGCATAAGGCGCATGGTGCATTCGCGCACTTGGGTAATGCTGCCGGATGAGGTTTCTAGTTCCGGCAGGAATACTGACTGTATAGAATCTATGATAACAAGACACGGCTTAAGCCGGTCAAGTTGTTCCGTGATGGCGTCCAGATTATTCTCAGCTAGAAGGAAGAGGTTTTCTCCCGGTATGCCCAGTCGCTTAGCGCGCAGGCGTATCTGGTGCAGCGTTTCCTCGCCGCTGGCATAGACAACTTTTCCGCGCATTTGCGCGAGCTGTGAGGCCGTTTGCAGTAGCAGCGTTGATTTGCCGATACCGGGTTCGCCTCCTATAAGTACAAGAGAACCGGGAACCAGCCCTCCGCCTAGTACGCGCGACAGTTCGTCGATGCCTACAGGCCAGCACGCTTCCTCTGCAGTTTCGATACAAGCCAACTCTAAAGGTATGCTTAATGGCGCAGTAGCCGGTATCCGATTGGTAGTCATCGGTTTGATGGCTTGTTCAGCCATGCTGTTCCAAGTTTGGCAAGCGGGACATTGGCCTATCCAGCGCAGACTCTCTCTGCCGCATTCTTTGCATATGAAAATAGTCTTTGATTTAGCCATTCGTCACCTAACAGTGCGCTATATTAGCGGGCGTCGCGGGCGGGCTATCTTGCGTCGGAGTAAATTCTTCTATATGACGCTTTAAGCTGTCGCCGTAGGCGCGCCCCGCGACTTTTCCTAATGTGCACAAGGCATAAACTATGCGGTTTTGCTGCCTAACAAAACAGGAGCAGCTTTCTCCCGGACAGAAATGGATAACTCCTCGCCGCTTTCAGCCAAGTCTACTACTACAGTATCTCCGTCGCCGAAGCCTGCTCGCAGCAGGTCTTCGGATAGGCGATCCTCGATTAGATTTTGAATGGTGCGGCGCAACGGACGAGCGCCGAAGACCTCGTCATATCCTTTGTTCCCCAAGAGATCCTTTGCTGTTTCAGTGACCTCAAGCGTAATACCCTTTTCAGATAGTTGTGTTGTGACTGATACTAGCATAAGATCCACAATCCTGCGGATTTGTTCCTTATCCAGCGGACGGAATACCACAACGTCGTCAATGCGGTTGATGAACTCAGGGCGGAAAGCCTTCTTAAGTTCACCCGTCAGGTTTTCTTTCATGCGCTCGTAAGATTTTTGCTGCATTTTGTTCTCATCAGCGCGCGATACAAATCCTAAAGTATTGCCGCTGCGTATGAGCTCGGCACCGATATTTGATGTCATAATGATGATACTGTTACGGAAATCTACTCTACGACCCTTAGCATCGGTTAGGTGCCCGTCATCGAAAATTTGCAGCAGAATGTTAAACACATCCGGATGAGCTTTTTCGATTTCATCAAGCAGAATTAAACAGTAGCTCTTGCGTCGCACGGCTTCGGTAAGCTGTCCGCCCTCTTCATAGCCGACATAACCCGGAGGCGCCCCAACTAGTCTTGAGACGGCGAATTTCTCCATGAACTCGGACATGTCAATACGGATGAAAGATTTATCATTACCAAACATAAATTCGGACAGCGCGCGCGCCAGCTCAGTTTTTCCAACTCCGGTTGGGCCGAGGAACATAAAAGTACCGATTGGACGGCGAGGATCTTTTAGCCCGGCGCGAGCGCGACGGACAGCGCGCGACGTGGTATCAATGGCTTCATCTTGACCGATGATGCGCTTATGTAAGACTTCTTCCATTTGTAGTAGGCGGCTTGTTTCCTCGTCGGCAATTTGTACGGTCGGGATGCCGGTCCACATAGCTACAACTTCAGCGATATCTTCTTTCGTAACCCCGGGTTTTTCTTGAGATTGATGTGATTGCCATTCGATTTCAAGAGTTTTAATTTCTTCCTCTACTTGTAATTCCTGCTGGCGTTTCTCCGCTGCCAAATCATACTGCTGGCCGGCTAGGGCGGCGTCTTTCTCCTTGCGCAATCGGAGTTCTTCTTCTTTGCGCTCGCGCAATATTGCTGGTTTAGATCGCGCGCGGATACGTACGCGGGATGATGCTTCGTCAATCAGATCAATAGCTTTATCCGGTAAATAACGGTCAGGAACATAGCGCGCGGCAAAGTCGACAGCTGCCTTAAGAGCATCGCCGGCAATCTCAAGCTTGTGATGTTCTTCGTAACGCGTCCTTATGCCGTATAGAATCTGCAAGGCCTCTTCTAGAGAGGGTTCCTCAACCAGCACCGGTTGGAAACGGCGTTCCAAAGCAGAATCGCGCTCAATATATTTACGGTAGTCATCCAGTGTGGTCGCGCCTATGCATTGCAATTCTCCGCGAGCTAATGCCGGCTTAAGAATATTGGCAGCATCTACGGCTCCTTCGGCCGCACCGGCGCCCACTAATGTGTGGAACTCATCAATGAAGAGGACACAATTGCCTGCCGCACGCAGTTCCTCCAATACTCTTTTAAGGCGCTCTTCAAATTCACCGCGGTATTTGGTGCCGGCCACGACAGACGCCATGTCCAGGGAGACTATCCGTTTGTTTTCAAGTGTTTCGAATACGTCGCCTGAAACTATGCGGTGTGCTAGACCTTCAACGATGGCGGTCTTACCTACACCCGGCTCACCGATAAGAGCGGGATTATTTTTTGTGCGGCGCGACAGAATTTGTATGACGCGCTCAATTTCCTTGCTGCGTCCGATGACGGGGTCCAGCTTGCCGGCGCGCGCCTCGGCAGTGAGATCGCGAGTTACTTGATCCAGAGTCGGGGTTTTGCTGGGAGTTTTCATAGCGCGCGGCCTGTTGGTGTTCAAGCTTGAGAAACGCGTAATCTCGGCGCGCGTCTTCTCCGGCGTGATACCGAAAGAATCAAGTACGCCTGCGGCAACCCCATCAGCTTCGCGCAACAAACCCAGCAGTAAATGCTCTGTGCCGATATAGTTATGGCCCATTTGGCGGGCTTCGTCAATCGCCAGCTCAATCACGCGTTTAGCGCGGGTAGTGAGCCCTGTGCCGACAGAGGTAATCTTCTCTCCCGGCCCAATGACATATTCTACAGCGGAACGCATTTTTGGCAGGCTGACACCCAAGCTAACCAGTATTCGGGCGGCAATACTTTCCTCTTCTTTAACTAAACCTAATAAAAGGTGTTCAGTTCCTATGTAGTTATGATTAAGGCGCTGGGCTTCTTCCTGTGCCAAGCTTAGGGCGCGCCGTGCCCTTTCTGAGAATTTATCAAATCGGCTGGCCATATATACCTCACAAGGGGATGTGCTATCAAAATGCAATTATGTCACATTATACGTCAAGTCCATATAAGCGTCAAAGATTTGAATGAATTATGTGCGGATAATATTACAAATTTGTATATGGGCTAGATATACTATGCTTGAGTAAGATATGGCGTTATGCGCGATGTTGACATTGATTGTGCTTTAGTCTATATTATCTCGCTAGTTGGTATATACTATGGAAAGATGCTCGCCATCAAGCGGGCTCGAAATAATGCTTAAGGAGACAAGGGATGCTGAAAAAGATACTGTTGGTCTTGTTTGGCTGTTTGGCTGCTTTGGGAGTCGGTATTGTATTGTCCTATACCTCTCTTAAAGAAACGCCTCTGTTCGATAATCGTGCTGCTCAGTTGGGTTTGGTAGTTGCTACGATAATCGGCGTGGCGCTTGGTGTAGCTCGCGGCCTCTTGAAGAAAAAGAATGAAATCCAAGGTGAGTTGGTCACGCGCCATGGCGTTGGTTCTTTCATCTCGCATTGGGGTACCGCGCTTGGCATTTTTGCTGCAATTTACTCCGGTGTCGCGCTTGGGTTTTTTATTACGGGCAATGATAAGTCCATGTGGATTATTCCGTACTTTGCTAAAACGACAGAGCAAGTTATTCCAATGCTCAATATACATTACTTTTCTGTTGTGATAATTCTATTCAGCGCGTTCTTCTTTGTCGCTGACTATATCACTACTCGTGATTGGACTTTGCTGGTTCCCAATTTGCGCGATGTTATTCATGGATTCATAGGTAAGTATTTCCTGCGCCGAAAATGGAATGAGGATGAGAAGTACCTAGCTTCTCAGAAGAGCGCGGCTATGCCTTATTTAGCTATTGGCTTAGTGATTCTCCTCTCTGGCGCAGTCAAAGTGGCGAGTCATGTTTGGGTGGTTAACATTACTATTGTTGGTTGGGCTACTGTAGTACATGATGTATTTACGGTTTTCATTATTCTATTTACACTGGTTCATATGGGCATCATTGTGTTGCTGGGTGACTGGCCCGCATTTAGGTCATGGTTCACAGGCACTATGTCCAAGAAATTTGTTGAGCATCATCATCCCGTCTGGTTTGACGAGCTGACGACGCGTACCAATAAGAGCTAGGAGAACTGATATGAATAAAAAACTGTTGATTATTATTGCGATTTTGATAGTTACTCTGCCGGTTATTGCCGGATGCACGCTTCGTACTTCCAAGGAGCCGCAGTCTATGCCTCCGGACATTCCGCATCCCGCTGATGATGTGCGTTTCAGAAATTGTTTAGCGTGCCACGCAAACGATATGCTGAGAGCTAAGGCTCCCCTTGATCATGTGGCGTTTAAATACACCAATACGGAGTGTTCAGACATGGTTGTATGCCATGCAAAACAAGATGGCAGCTTTAATAATCGTTAGACGCTTATTGACCAATAACGAAAGTGGCGCTATAATTATGTGTGATATGTTGTTTGGCAGGCAGAAAAAGCTTATCATAACAACTATTAGCTTTTTAATATAAGTTTTAAAGAAGGAGAACTAAGTTATGAAAAAAGGATCATGGTCGTTCTTGGTAGTGAGCGCCTTGTGCGGCGTGTTACTGGTAGCTGCTTGTGGCGGTAATGGTAATACAGATGAACCCCCAAGCACTTCTGTAACGGGTGGCGGTACCGCTACTGGTGCTGGTGGTACCTATCCGGAGTTGCCTGCGATTGGCGGAGTTATTCAGAAAGCTCACAATCAGTCTTATTATGACACCAACACGTGTGTTCTCTGTCATAATGGTCGTATGCCCGTACCCAAGGATCCATATTGGCAGAGTCTTTACAATAAGGATGGGAGGTATACGGTAAAAGCGGGTAGCGTACAGGATCATACTGATTATAAAGATGGCTCGTGTTTTAACACTAACTGCCATATAAAACCGTAACTCGCAGTAAAATTAGAAGGTGTCTCAAATAGATATGAGCGGGGGTGGTACCACCCCCGCTCATATCTATTTGAGAAGACAAGCTGCCGACACATACGGCGGTGGAAGCTTATCGGCAAATCAGTGGTTAATAATAAACGCTTAGTCATGTGCTATAATGAGATAGTTTGCCACCAGTATTGTTTCAGGTAAGGATGCTTATGACGAAAAACAAAAAATTCATTATAGGCGGCGTAGTAGTGTTGGTTGCCGTATTGGTTTTAGGGTATGTTAGTACTATGGGCAGTATATATTACTACCATGTTAAAGAGCTGTTAAGCGGCGACAGTTCTTTGGCTGACAGATCCCTGCGCGTCGGCGGTGTTTTGTTGGATAATCCTGACAAAGAAAACCTTACGTGGTATTTTACTATTAAAGATGAAATTACGGATGATGTTTTGCCTGTAGTTTATAGCGGCAATATCCCCAATACTTGTAAAGTCGGAGAGATGTTAGTTATTGAAGGGCAGTATGATGCCGTGGCAGGCATATTCAAAGCGAGCAGTATTGTTGTTAAATGTTCGTCTAAGTATGTTCCAAAAACTTAGATAGAGAGGAAACAAAACATGTCGTTTTTTGGCAGTGCCATACTCGTTTTAGCTTGTGTAGTTGCTGTTTATTCTATTGCGTCAGCGTTGCTTGATTCACGTGACAATAAATACAGTTTCCCAAAAACAGCCCGTATAGGCGTCTTTGTGGTTGCTGGCCTTATGACGCTGGCGGAAATCCTGATGCTCATATCGTTTATCGGCCATGATTTTAGCTTGGCTCAGGTATATGTCAATTCAAGTCTGGATACACCGCCGGCATATCTCCTGGCCGGATTATGGGCTGGCAATGCCGGCGCTCTGCTGTTTTGGGCTTGGATAGTGGCTCTTTCCGGAGCTGTTGTATTATGGCGCAGTAATAATGCTAATAAGACGCTCATGCCTTATGCTGTGTCGCTGACATTGTTTGTTGAAATATTCTTCTTGGTGCTACTGTTTATTGACCCGCCTTTCAAAGCACTGACTTTTCCGGCTACGGATGGCTTAGGGTTAAGCTTGGCATTACAGACTCCTCTTATGCTTTTCCACCCGCCGGTGTTGCTTGCCGGCTATGCATTGACTGTTGTGCCTTTTGCGTTGGCTGTGGCTGCTCTTTGTAATCGTTGTGTTGATAAAACCTGGGTGCTAACCGCACGGCGCTGGCTTGTAGCTGCTTGGTTATTGTTGGGTTTTGGTAATATTCTGGGTATGTGGTGGGCTTACGAGGTGTTGGGCTGGGGCGGTTACTGGGTATGGGATCCGGTGGAGAATGCCGGTTTGATGCCATGGTTGTTACTGACTGCGTTGTTGCATTCCAATATTGTGTATCTGCGGCGGGGCATGCAAAAGATATGGACAGTCCTATTAGCCATTGCTTCTTTCTGGATGGTTATATTGGGGGCATTTATTACTCGTGCTATGCCGGCTGATTTATCGAATCATACGTTTGCCCAATCCAATATGACGCCGGTTTTCACTATATTCTTACTAATCGTTTTGGCGGGATCTGCCTACCTGGTTATCGATCGTCGGCATTGTCTTAACAGTGAGCCTTGTGATGACGCTGTGCTGTCTGACAGCAATGCGTTTGCCTTGTTCAATTGGATAATACTTGCTTCCACGGTAGTGATACTTATTGGCACGCTGACGCCGCTCATAACCGGAGCCAGTACTTCAACGGACTATTTCAACCAAATAAATTTACCTCTTTTTATGGCTGTTATATTGCTGTCCGGGCTTAGTTTATTTTTGGGCCATGAGCGTCCCGATTTAAATAAATTATGCCGTCAGTTGCTATTGCCGTCAGCAGGCGGTGTTTTGGCAGTTGTGCCGGCCGTTATTTTCGGCTGGACACACTGGTATACACTTATTCCATTATTTGTTTTGGGAGTAACGCTCTCAGCTATTTTATGTAAATGGGGACGCGATGTGCTGTCGCGTATGCGCGGGTGCCATGAAAACGTGTGCGCAGCTTTCTGGCGTTTGTTTAATGTTAATCGTAACCGTTATGGCGGATATATCGTCCATATTGCCGTAGTAATAATGGCGCTGGGAATTATTGGCTCATCGGCTTATAGCAGTGAGGCTAGATTATTAGTTGTCGCCGTTGGTGAAAGTGTTGAGTTGGATGGGTATAGATTTACCTACCAAGGATTGGATTATCGACCGTCCAATCAAAGCCCTTGGGAAATGTGGATTACTGCGATAGCTAAGCTGGATGTCGAGCACAATGGTGTTGCGATGCGGAGCATGAGCCCCGCCGGCACGTGGAGTTTTGTATACGAAGATGGTGAAATCGTAGAAAGTCGTATCGACAGTAAAGTTGCTATTCACAGCAACTTGTTGAGAGACGTATACGTTATCTTCCATGATTTTAGCGGGGATACTGAGGAGATTTTGATTACTCTCATGATTAATCCCTTGGTGCAGTGGATTTGGATTGGCGGATTAATATTACTGCTTGGCGGAGCGGTGTCTTTCAGTGTGCCTTCGCGGCGCATGCCGGATGATAACGCTCAGGATGACGTATCTGCTGGTGATGTATAACGATCGAGCGGACGCCTATTTCATATTTATGTCGACATAAACTGTGTATATGAATAATAGTACAGATATTGCTCCGTCCGTCTTAGCCGTCGAAACTATTGGTTTGGCCAAGACTTATGGAAGTTATAAGGCATTACGCGGGGTTGATTTACGTGTCCCGCAAGGAACAACTCTTGCGGTTTTGGGCCCCAATGGCGCCGGTAAAACGACATTACTCAAACTTTTGTCCGGCATTGTTCGTCCTGCGAGCGGGCAAGTATTAATTAATGGGCTGGAACTGAAAGAGCATTCTCAGAAAGTGCGTGCTAGCTTGGGGCTGGTAGCGCATCAAAGTTTTTTGTACGGCAATCTTACCGCATGGGAAAATCTAGATTTTTACGCCAGAATGTATTGTGTGGAAAAACGCGAAGCGCGCATCTTGGAAGTGTTGAAATTAGTGGGTTTGGATGCGCATCGTTATGCCCGCTTTTCCACTTTTTCGCGTGGCATGCAGCAGCGTATTGCATTGGCGCGCGCGTTACTGCATCGTCCTTCCATCCTGCTATTGGACGAGCCGGAAACAGGACTGGATCAGCAGGGGCTGAGTGCTATATGGGAAATATTGCGCTACGAAGGAGTAGCTCGCACGGTTAT
>WRDV01000021.1 GCA_009779655.1 Dehalococcoidia bacterium | reverse complement strand
TACCAATATGTCTAACTATTTAGTGCCGCAGTAATACATCAATTTGCTGTACTATTCGACTCCGTTTCATGCTGCGCCATATCTATAATTGCGTCGTAATATTTTCCAGAACGAGCTAAGTTTTAGCCAGCTCAGATCTTAGGAAGTCCACGGCTTTGATAGGGTATGGGTCAATCCCATATAACAGTGCAAGGTAATAACTGACATAATCACCGACGAGTATTAGGCTAAGCATTTGCGCGAGCCTGCTTTTTCCCCTGGCGTCCAATACGGTATATTGTACGCTTTTATTATCAAGCAGGTGTCCTGTGATATCGTAGCGAAGCAGTATACGAGGGTGTAGGTTTGAGCAGCGCAACATCACCACATGTGTATTGCGGCTTATATCTTTCGGAAACTCGTATCCTGTAGTTGCATTGTGGTTTAACTCAGGGAATGTGGCGTTGAAAGCCCACGCTTTGGCATTTTCATTTATCTGCAGACGCCAGCGTCCTGCTACTTCTGAAAGATGTTCCGCTCCGTATATGATGGTCATTTTGCCGTATAAACATCGCGCTAATTGTTTGGCTTGGTTATGCTCTTCCGGTATGTTTTCATTAAGCTGCCGGCTGTACTCTCGCAGTATACTGCAGGATTCAGCCAAGTCTGCGCTTTTATCGTCAATGAGGCCAAGTTTACAGAATATACCAAGAAGCGCCAGAAAGCTTAAGGAGAGAGCGGCGCGTGGCGGGGACTGGTAATCTAGTATGAAAGCAGGAATACTGTGTTCTTTGGCTAACTGAGCCAGTCGCCCGCCTGATGTCATCACGATTTTCTTGCAACTTCTATGAATGAGTGGGTTGAAAGCAGACAAGGTTTCTTCTGTTGCGCCCGAGTAGCTTGATGCGATTACTAATGTGTTGTCATCCAGAAATGCGGGCGGGGTATACTCTCGGCAAATAAAGATCGGCGTGCGGCATTCATTTACAATTAAGCCGGCTAACAAATCACAACCGATAGCTGAGCCTCCCATGCCAAGCATAACCACCTTATCTACTTGATGATAATCCTGCGGCAGCATAATATGTTGTACTTGCTCCCATGCGCGTGAACATAAGTCCGGGATGTCATGCAGGTGGCGCAGCATGTTTGATGGGTCTAGGCTTGGATAAATGCTTAAATCGTCTAAGTTATGGTTGTTCATTAGTGCTCTTTTACTCCTGACAGTTGCATTCCGGCATCAAGCAGGCTCCGCACTTGTTGGGAGTTGTGGCCTTCGGCATATATGCGTAGCAACGGCTCAGTGCCTGAGAAGCGTATTAACAACCAACTGCCATCAGTTAGCATAAAACGGAAACCGTCTTCAGTTTCTTTGCGCAGTACAACGATACCGTTAATGACTGCCGGTGCGGCGTTTTGCATGCGCTGAATAATACGCTGGCGTTCCTCGGGGGCGAAATAAAAATCGCAGCGGTCGTAGTAGTGATGCCCGACTTTGTTGTGCAAATCATGCAGCAGTTGTGACGGTGTTTTGTTTGTACGCGCGAGTAGATCTAAGAAATACAGTCCGGCAAGCAGTCCGTCACGTTCCGGAACGTGACCGCGGAATCCATAACCGCCACTTTCTTCCCCGCCGATCATGGCGTTTTCGCGCTGCATCACGGGAGCAACATATTTAAACCCGACCGATGTTTCAAATACGGGTACTTTATACAGTTCGCCCAATCGGTTGAGCATATTGGTTGTGGTAATCGTTTTTACGATAGCTCCGCGCTCTTGGCGTACTTCCAAGAAATACAGCGCAAGCAGGGCATACACTTGTAGTTGAGTGATGTAATTGCCATTTTCATCCATTACGCCTAAGCGGTCGGCATCGCCGTCAGTGGCAAGACCAACAATAGCGCCGTGAGATTTAACATGGTTACTCAACTCTGTCAGATTGATGCCGATAGGCTCAGGCTGTTTCATGCCTGGGAAAGCGGGATTCTCGGTGTCTTTGATTTCGCTGATAGATGTGGCGCCTTCCGTCAGCAGCATTTTGAAATAACCGCTTCCTGCCCCATGCATCGAATCTACGGATACTTTGAATCCGGCGTTGCGGATGGTGTCAAGGTCAATCAAGCGGTTAATCTGTTGCCGGTAACCGGGCTTTAAGTCGCTTATAGTTACCAAGCCTTGCCTAATAGCGTCATTTAATTTTATAGATGGTATGTTTTGCGTCTCGACTTTAGTAATGCGCTCTTCAATTTGAGCTACTGTTTTGGTCGGAGCGCTTGCGCCGTCGGGAGATTTGTATTTCAAGCCGTTCCAAGAGCCCGGATTGTGGCTGGCTGTGATGACAATGCCCCCGCTTGCCTTAAGATGCACAATTGCATGGCTTATAACGGGTGTCGGCACGGCACTGTCGCTTAGGTAGACCTTGATATTGTTACCCGCCAGCACTTCAGCCGAGGCGCTAGCGAAGTCGGCTGATGAGAAGCGCGTGTCAAAACCGATGACGATGCCCTGCTTAGCAAGCCCGGTATCATGCAAATAGTCGGCTACCGCTTGAGCGCATATGCGCACGTTGGCGAATGTGAAATCCTCAGCAATAATGGCGCGCCAGCCATCGGTTCCAAATTTAATAGTGTTACTAGCCATGCTGTTCCTCACGCGCCAAAAGTAATATTTTTATACCGAGCCTTGGCCTTGACGCCGGAGCAGGATTAGCCGATATTTTAACTGCTAAAACCTTCTTTGCGCAATATATCGGCTTTGTCGGTTTTTTCCCATGGAAGATCAATATCAATGCGCCCGAAGTGACCGTAAGAAGCTGTCTGGCGATAGATGGGGCGGAGCAGGTTAAAAGTCTGGATTATAGCGGCCGGACGCAGATCAAAATGCCGCTGCACTAACTCCCACAGCTTATTCCGGCTTATTTTTTCCGTGCCGAAAGTCTCTATTGATACCGACAGCGGATGCGCTACGCCGATTACGTAGGATATTTGTATCTCCATCTTGTCTGCCAGTTCAGCGGCTACCATATTCTTGGCAATGTAACGCGCCATATACGCCGCTGAACGATCTACTTTTGTTGGGTCTTTGCCTGAGAAAGCGCCTCCGCCATGACGCGCCATACCGCCGTAGGTATCAACTAATAACTTACGGCCGGTGAAACCGGTATCAGAAACAGGTCCTCCAAGCTCAAAAATACCGGTCGCATTTACAAAGTATTTGGTGTCGGCATCAAGCAGTTCCGGTGCGATGACAGGCCGTATAACATGTTTCAAAATATCGTCTTTTATTTGGCTTTGACTTATGCCGTTGTCATGCTGTGCGCCAATCACAACGCTATCGATGCGTTTAATTTTACCGCAGCAGTATTCTACCGTGACTTGGCTTTTGCCGTCAGGGCGCAAATATGGGATAGTTCCGTCCTTGCGCACATTGGCTAAACGCCGGGTCAATTTATGGGCCGTGGCAATAGGCATAGGCATCAGCTCCGCGGTTTCGTTACAGGCATAGCCAACCATCATGCCTTGGTCTCCGGCGCCTATAATGTCAAGAGAGTCTTCTGAGCCGGTTTTTGCCTCGTTTGATGCATTTACGCCTTGAGCGATGTTGGGGGATTGCTTGTTGATAGATGTCATAACGCCGCATGTGCGGTATTCAAAACCATACTCCGGCTTGGTGTAACCGATGTCGCGGATAACCGCGCGCACTATGTCCGAAATATCAGAGTAAGCCGTTGTGGTGATTTCTCCTAATACGAATACCAGCCCATTTGTGACAGCGGTTTCACAGGCGACATGCGCCTGCGGGTCGTGTTTTAGTATATCGTCCAGCACGGCATCCGATATCTGGTCGCATATTTTATCAGGGTGTCCCTCAGTGACTGACTCTGAGGTGAAGAAATACTTGTGTGAGCCGCATAGATTTTGAGTCATGTATCCTGCTCCTTAGGTTCCCTCTTCCCAGCCGGCGAGGTATTGTTCTTGTTCTTTGGTGAGCGTATCAATATCAGTGCCCATTGATGCCAGCTTAAGGCGCGCTACGATTTTATCAATTTCTACAGGCACCTCAAATACTTTGGTCGCAAGCAAGCCTTGGTTTTTTACTAGATACTCCAAACAGAGCGCTTGATTGGCGAAGCTCATATCCATGACGCTGGCCGGATGCCCTTCGGCGGCGGCTAAATTTATTAGCCTTCCGTCTCCTAGCAGATACACCACGCGCCCGTCTTGCAGAGTGTATTCATCTACGAATTGACGTACGCAACGTTTACTGCGTGAGAGCTGCTCAAGCGATGGTATGTCTATTTCAACGTTGAAATGTCCGCTGTTGGATAAGATTGCGCCGTCTTTTAAGCGTGCCATGACCTCGTGGTTTATTACGTGTTTGTTGCCGGTGACGGTGACGAATAAATCCCCCATAGTAGCTGCCTGTGCCATAGGCATGACGTTGCAACCGTCCATGGCGGCTTCCAATGCTTTAATCGGATCAACCTCTGTGACAATGACACGCGCTCCCATACCTTTAGCGCGTAGCGCAAGTCCTTTTCCGCACCATCCGTAACCGGCTACCACAAGCGTTTTCCCTGCAAGCAGAGTATTAGTTGCGCGGATAATTCCGTCAAGAGTGCTCTGCCCCGTGCCATAGCGGTTGTCGAACAAGTATTTGGTTTGGGCGTCATTCACTGCAATGATGGGATAGCTAAGCTTTCCTGCTTTCTCCATGCTGCGCAGGCGTACTACGCCTGTGGTTGTCTCTTCTGTGCCGCCAATTACGTCTTTTAACAATTCTCTGCGTTGAGTGTGCATAGTGGTTACCAGATCAGCCCCGTCGTCAATGGTAAGGTGCGGGTTATGCTTTAACGCTGTAGCAATATGCTTGTAATACGTATCATCGGCCTCGTCCTTGATAGCATTAGTTGGTATGCCGGTATCAACCAATGCTGCTGCTACGTCATCTTGTGTCGAGAGCGGGTTGGATGCGCATAGAACTAGATCTGCTCCGCCTGCGGCTAGTGTCAATGCTAGGTTAGCTGTTTCTGTGGTAATATGCAGGCAGGCTGATATGCGAATATTGGCGAGAGGGCGCTCTTCGAGAAAGCGCTGCTTTATCTGCGTTAGGACCGGCATTTCGCGAGATGCCCATTCAATGCGCAGATGGCCTTCTGAGGCTAAAGACGGAGATTTAATATCGTATTCAATGCTCATACAAGTTATTAATCCTGTGAAGTACTTGTCTTATATTTTGCGCTAGCGCCAGGGATGTGTCAATAATAATGTGCTCGTGTTGCGCTGCCGATTCAACTGGCTCCATCCACTCAAGCTGCTTTAAGTAGACTTCCCACCTGCCGTCAGAGGCTGTTTCCTGCGACGTGCGCTGCTCCAAGCGTTCTTTTGTTAGCTGCTCGCTGAGGCGACATTCTACCAGCAACATGTCTGCGCCTTTTTGCTGAGCCATCGCGCGCGCCCTCTTTCGTTCGGCGTGCTTGAGGAAAGCAGCATCCAGCACGACGGAAGTGCCTTCCTCTAAGATTTCGGCGGACTGCGCGATGATAGCGTCATATGTTCTGCGGTTAAAACCAGGTGAGTATAAACCAGTATCTAGCTCATCGTAACGGTGCTCGGTAGGCGATATCCCGGCCAAGTGTTTGCGCGTCACATCGGATGATAAATGAACAGCTCCGCAGTGACCTGCCAATGCTGCGGCCATAGTTGTTTTACCGCTTCCGGTCATTCCCAGCATTACTATTAGCATAGGGCGGCTGCGGGAATAAGACAGTGCTATATCAAAATAACTCTGTGCTGTTTCAATAGAGTTTTGCTTAGCAGTGCCATTAACGAGCGGGTCATCGAGCGTAAAACAGGCGACTTTTCCGCGCACATAAGCGCGGTAGCACTTGTAAAAATTGAGCATAGCTGGAATGTCGGCGTCTCCGCTGTAAGCGATATACCGTTTTATGAAATGTCGACTGATATCAGCCTTGCCGCTGTGCTCAAGATCCATGGCTAGGAATGCCACCTCAGACGCTACATCGCAATAACGGAATCGTTCATTGAACTCAATGCAGTCAAATACGCATATGTCATGCCAGAAACATATGTGCTGTGCATGTAGGTCCCCGTGACAATCGCGTATGCGCTGTTCACTCACGCGTTTTTGTATAAGCGGCGTCTGCTTACGTATGAAATCGCGTGTGTAATCACGGATGCGCTCAAAGTGTGTTTTTGACAGGACTCGTCCGATGTACATTTCTGTTTGAGAGAAGTTCTCCTCAGTATTTTGGGTTATGCACGCGCTGTTGCCAAAGGACGCGATTTTATCGCTTGATTGTGCTTCTTCGTGAAACTGAGCCAGCTTGCGAGCTAGGGCATCCATCATTTCCAAGGTGACAGCGTTTTGCCGCAACATATGATTTAACAACCGCTCATCCGGCAGGCGCTTCATTTTCACGGCATAGTCTATAGCCTTGCCTGTGCCGCCTAAAGCGTATGTCTTGCCGTCAAAAGTAATAGCGACTACTTCTAGATATAC
Organism: Dehalococcoidia bacterium; assembly: GCA_009779655.1. GTDB lineage: Bacteria > Chloroflexota > Dehalococcoidia > Dehalococcoidales > UBA1222 > WRNG01. Next base: position 6,220 of record WRDV01000021.1, on the reverse strand, counting down.
CCCGGGGCATAGCCTTTGGTTAAGAATTATTTCTTGCTCGCAAAAGTGGAGGCGCCGGTTTAATGTGGTGTAGTCAAGGTATCCAAGGTTAACAGGCTTTTTTATTTTATAGGCATGCTCATCTGTCAGAAAAACGCAGGACATTTGCGTTTGTATAAAAGTGACGCCTTGGGTGTGTTCCGGGTAAACCTGCGGGTCCGAAAGTGCTGATACCAAGCCTGGCAGATCCGCTTTCAAACTTAGCCTCCGCTGTAATAGCTTGTGACGGCTTGTGCGCCGGCGTCAATACTGTTCTGCATGGCGTCAATGTCTGCCTTGCTACGCATGGGCGTACTGTCAGCGATGGCGCCTTTGGTTAGATGTGTCAGTTCCACAACCGGCCATTCGACTTTACTCCAGTCAACGCACTTATGTCCGATTATTTCACTGCAGCGCGCCAGCAATAAACTGCATGTATGGATGAGGTGCTTATGATTCTCCACGTCGTATATGAATTGATCATCGAAATGAAAGAAATCTTGCATGGCTTCTTCCGGATCGCCGCCGAAAATATGAAATACGCGCGAAGCGGTGATTTCTTTTGGCAGCATAGAAGACTTCTTTTTTGGGGGGTTTTGGCTTACCCATAGATAAAGCTGGCTTAGCATCACAAGTGATAAGAGCAGGCTGAGCTTCATAGCTGCTTGCTGGTTGCCGTCGCCCCAGTATTGCCGGATGGCGGGGCTTGTTGCGACCAGTGATTCTGCGGCGACACTGCCGCCCATGGCTAATGATTTAAGAAAACGCCGGTCTTCAGGATCAGCTGTGATATTATCAATATTGGTTACAGCAACCTGCCATACATTTTCGAACAACTCTTCATTACCAGCGCTTGTCATGCCGAGCCTCCTCTTCTTGAACGAAGCGAATTAAACATAGTATAGCCTACTTCATTTGATAATGCATAGTGCATAGCCTTCGTATAAGCCCAATATTACGCATGCAGTGACTCATCGCAATGCTTGGGTGGAGAAACTCGGTGCGAACTATAGCGTATTGCGCGCGCCGACTATTGAGCCCGTAAAAAGTGCCATATGGTAACAAAGTTACCATATGGCACTTTTTACGGCGTTTGGTACTGCTGTCGCAATAGTTTTATTTTACTTTAGAATCGGCTGATTGCTGCAGTATTACGATTGCAGGATATCCCTGCCAGAGTTCTCCCGATGCGACGGTCAATGGTTTGGAGGTATCAAAGCTCGCTTCCGTAGTTTTGATAAATTTGCAGAGTTCGTCAAAAGTCATTTGTTTTGTAGTGCCTTTTATATCATGGCTGTGTGATTTGCATCCGGCTTCATCGACCCATCGATATGTTAGCGATGGAGATGTATTGAATACTCTAGCCAGCGTACGGAATGAAGCTTTGCCTAATGTGTGCAGAACAACACACATGGCTTTTTTGATAGTGACGCGCTCGTTAGTCCTGCCGTCGCCATCGGTAAAATGGCATCCGCATCCTTTGCAGTAAAAACGCTGTTTGCCGTTTGCCTTCCCGCTTTTTGTAACACGATCTGAGTTGCATTTTTTGCACCTTGGCATAGAGATACACCTTTCAATATTATTTTAGTTTATTTTATGCAATGCCTGCATTGTGTGCAGAAGCAATATCTATATTATAGCACATTATAGATAAAAATATTCTATTTTGCATATAATTCAAAAATAAACTACTAGACAGTATCCGCGCGAGATTATGCAAAGGCATTCAGCCACGTAGCAACACGCTTGATTTGAATGACCGGCAGGAAATCGGCGGTTATATTGTGCTATACCTTGACCACGCTGACTAGATAAAAGCACTTCAAACGACACCCACTTTGCGTCTGATGTATCATATGGCGTCTCCTTATTCAGCTCGTGAGGATACTGTCTAATATGTACGATTGCGCATGCGAACTGAGAGATTAACCAGCCTGTCAAGCACCGTTTCGGCGCCTTCTTCGGATAGCCCGGCTAATCCGCAGCTTGGGGTGAGCAAGGATTGTTCTATCAATTGCTGGAAGCGGACTCCGTGACGCGTGAATGGAGCCATTGCTTCTTCGAGACGATCCTTTAGGCTTGAGATGCTTTCTTTCAGGAGAGCTTCTTCTGTGTTAGGTATGATGCCCCAAGCAACAGCTCCGCCGCGCAGTAGTAAGGCCTTAACAGCCTCGGGATAAAGTGCGAGCGAACCTGTGAAATTGTATGCATCAAAACTGATTATGTGCGTGTCGGTGTCAAGCAGCACTGACCAATCGGTATTGCCGCAGCAATGTATTCCGCGCAGTCCGGAAATACCATGTAATACTTCCTGCAGTAACTCCAACACTTTATCTTTTGATATCAAGAAGAAAGCGGAGCCGTATGATGCCATCACAGGCTCGTCAATAAATATGATAGTGTTCTTGTTCAAACGCCGCAATGCATTTTCTTGCCAAGCAGCTTTTAGGCGCAAAAAACGCGCGCCGGCGTCAAGCAACACTTCATTGTGTAAAAGGCTCATATTTTCTTCGTCTTTGAGCGTTAGTCCGAAAGACAACGGTCCTGGCACCTGTCCTTTGACTACTAATGAGTTCAATTGCTCAAGATTGAGAAAAGCGTGCAGTCCGGCTGCATAGGCAGGACTTACAGACATAGCGGAATAATTGTTCTCTATATAGGCAGAGTATAGCGCCTCAAGAGCTGTGTCAAAAGAGAGGTCTTGTTTTATGAATATGCGGTCCGCATCAACTGTTATGCCGGGGAATCTTTCTGTGAATTGTACGGTCATGTCTTCTTCGAAAGCGCGCTTAGGCAGCTGCGGCCATGCAGGGATTTCGGTCAGATAGCGCGCTATAAGAGCGCAGGCTGCCTGAGGATCCTTATGCGGCAAACTGCCTATTACGGTGGGCGCTGCGTTGAAGCGAGTGTCAAGCATAGCGATTAAATCTTAAGCCGTTTCGATTTTGCTGGCTTCCTCGAGCCCCAGCAGTTTAATAGCTTCTTCTACCATTTTGTACTTCAAGATTTTACCTGCGGCATTCATAGGAAACTCCGTGACAAATCGCACATATTTAGGAGTTTTCTGCTTTGCCATATGATCTCTGACATATCCCTTTATTTCTTCTTCAGTGGCTTCCGCGGTGTCTTTCAGGATAATACATGCCAGGATTTCTTCGCCATACTGTTTATCCGGCACACCGATTACCTGCACGTCTTTTACCTTATCGTGCGTATACAGGAAATCCTCGATTTCTTTGGGATAGATATTCTCGCCGCCGCGGATAATCATATCTTTTATGCGGCCAGTAATCTTGAAATTGCCGTCCGGCAACCTACGGGAAAGGTCTCCTGTGTGCAGCCATCCGTCTTCATCAATAGTGTTTGCCGTGGCTACAGGCATTTTGTAATAGCCCTTCATGATGTTATAACCTCGCGCAACGAACTCGCCGTCTACGTTATCGGGCAGTTCTAGGCCTGTTTGCGGGTCAACAATTTTACACTCTATACCAGGCAGCGAGCGACCCACGGTGTTGACTTTAACCTCTATCGGATCGTCTGCGCTACTCATGGTACATCCAGGGCTGCTCTCTGTCTGTCCGAATACAATCGTAATCTCCGGCATATGCATTTTGTCGATTACGTCACGCATCACTTTCACGGGGCAGGGACTGCCAGCCATAATGCCCGTGCGCATGTTAGAGAAGTCCGTCTTGGCGAAATCTTCGTGCCCTAACATGGCAATAAACATTGTCGGTACGCCATGGCATACCGTAATTTTCTCTTTGTTGATAGCCTCAAGCGCCAAACGCGGAGAGAAAGCTGGTATAGGGCACATTGTTGTGCCGTGGGTAACAGCTGCTGTCATAGCTAATACCATGCCAAAGCAGTGGAACATGGGCACGTGGATCAGGATGCTGTCTGCCGTAGAAAAATCCATACGGTCGCCAATATTCTTGCCGTTATTTACCACATTGTAATGAGTTAACATAACACCTTTAGGAAAGCCCGTGGTGCCTGAGGTATACTGCATATTGCAAACGTCATGACTGCTTTGCATGGCCATGCGCTGATATACCATTTCGATAGGCGTTTTAACTGCATTTTCCAGCGCTTCATCGAATGTCAAGCATCCAGCTTCTGAGAATCCGACGGTAATCACATTGCGCAGAAATGGCAAGCGTTTGACGTGCAATGCTCTGCCTTTTTCCTGTATCGCGAGTTCGGGGCAAATCTCTCTTATAATTTTGAGATAGTTTGAGTCTTTATGGCTCTCAATCATTACAAGCGTATGAGTGTCACTTTGACGTAGAAGGTACTCGGCCTCGTGAATTTTATAGGCTGTGTTTACCGTGACAAGGATGGCGCCGATTTTTGTGGTTGCCCAAAATGTGATATACCACTCAGGTATATTTGTAGCCCAGATAGCAACCTTATCGCCCTTCTTTACCCCAAGAGAGATTAATGCCCGAGCAAAACTATCCACGTCATCACGGAACTCCGCATAGGTGCGGGTATAATCCAGTACCGTGTAGCGGAAAGCGTATTGATCAGGGAATTCCTCAACGATACGATCCAGAAGTTGCGGAAAAGTCAGATCAATTAGAGTTTCCTTTTCCCAAATATACTTGCCGGTGTTTGTTTTATTGTTGAATAGTGGCGTGCGCACAAGCGGCTTTTTGGTATATCGTGCCATATAGTTCGTAAAATGCGGAATAACGACCCCCGGGTCTTCCAAATCTTCGCTCCAGCGCTTAACCCATTCAAGCGATACAAAGCCTTCATAGTTGATACTGCGAAGCGCCAGCATCATTTCATCAATGGGTAAATCACCCTCACCCATCATGCGGTATTGAATATTGCCGTTATGATCCACTATAGAATCTTTAACATGCACATATTTGATATATGTGCCAAGATTCTGAACGGTCTTCTCAGCTGTTTCGGCGGCGAATCGATAAGGGTGGTGTATATCCCATAGCGCGGCCACGGCGTCGCTGCCTACTTGCTCAAGCAAGCGATACAATCGCACTGTGTTACTGAATACGCCATTGGTTTCAACTAACAGCGTGACGCCATGCCTTTCGGCGATGGGGACAAGTTTTTTAAGCTGAGATACGATGAGTGTGTCGTCAATCTCATCGCCTGTTGGGGCTGGTGCTATGTCAGCCAAAATGCGCACATATGGTGTCGCAAGCATGCCTGCCAGTTTGATGTACTCGGTAATCTCAGCAAGATTCTCATGCTCACGCTCTTTGAGCTTAAGACAACAGGCAGAGGAAAAACATGGAACGGATAGACGCAACGCGTGGAGTTTCTTAATAGTGGAAGGAAGCTCTTCTTCTGCGAATGGCTGCGCGCGCACGGCAAATATTTCCTCCCCGAGGCCGCGCACTTCTATCCCATCAAATCCGGAGTCTTTTGCGGCGGACACAATATCCTGCCAGCTCCAATTGGGGCAGGCCAATGTGGAAAACGCTAGTTTCATCTAATTCCCTCCAAATCGCTGTTAGCTATTCACAGTGGTTTTTGCGGCGTCAGCATCGCGCAGTTCTCTGCGCTTGATTTTCCCGCTAATTGTCTTTGGCAGCTCGTTAACAAACTCAACAATGCGCGGATATTTGTAAGGTGCTGTCACTTTCTTCACATGGTTCTGGAGTTCTTTCTTAAGTTCTTCCGAAGGTGTGTAGCCTTTGGCCAGCACAATGGTTGCCTTAACATTAAAACCTCTGTCAGGGTCGGGTACGCCTGTAACGGCAGCCTCAAGCACTGATGGATGTTCAATCAGCGCGCTCTCTACCTCGAACGGGCCGATGCGGTAGCCCGAGCTTTTTATAATGTCGTCGTTGCGGCCGCAAAACCATACGTAACCGTTCTCATCGCGCCAGGCCATATCGCCTGTGTGGTAGATACCGTCATGCAGTACTTTTTGAGTCAACTGTTCGTCTTTGTAATAACCCATGAAAAGACCCAGCGGTCTGTGGGCTCTGTCTGGCACAGGCATACAGATTTCGCCTTCCTCGCCTACTTCGCATTCTTTGCCATCAGCGTTAAGGATTGCGCAGCGGGTTAGCGGCATGGGCAGCCCCATTGAGCCTGGTTTTGGCTCGCACCAAGGGGTTGTGGCGAATACCACGGTACACTCTGTTTGCCCATAACCCTCGTGCAATTTCAGTCCTGTTGCAGCAAGCCATTGGTTATACACCTCAGGATTTAACGGCTC
>WRDV01000020.1 GCA_009779655.1 Dehalococcoidia bacterium | reverse complement strand
TTATGCATGGCGATGGCGAAATACCAATATTCAAGGCGCCGTTTCAGCATGGCAAGCACGGCGTCGCCCTTGCCGATTCCTAACGAACGCAGTGCATTTGCCATCTTGTCGCTCATACGTTTTACTTCGGCGAAAGTGATAATTTTCTCTGATCCATGTTCGTTGCACCATACAACTGCGGTCTTATCAGGTTTTTCTCTGGCTAGCTCATCAACAACATCATAGCCGAAGTTAAAATCATGAGGCATGTTCACCTGAAAATTCTGATAGAAATCCTCATAGGAAGAGAAGTCAGTTCTGCAATACTTGTGGATAATTCCCATAGACTAGTCCTTTCCCGTTATTATGATTATTAATTTGAGCCGTTTGGGCATCTAATGCTTCAATACTATGCGGGTATGTGGAGTCGAAGCAAATGGAATCCCTTTCGTTTAAAACCGCCTCATATTTATCAATTTTAACACGCACAGTGACATTGAGCACATAGTGAAATTCCTGTCCCGCGCGGAATACCAATGAGGCTTCGGTTCCTTTCGGTTTGGGCGCTATTGTAATAAAGTAGGGGTCAATCGTGCGATCGGCGAAGTTGTATGCAAGCGACTGATAGTCGTAACTCTGCCGTCGGCTGACACCAATGCCTTTTCCATTACGTGCTACCGAGTATATCGATGGCTTGGCGCTTTCTCCGCTCAGCAACTCAGCCATGCCGATATCAAAATGGCGCGAAATATTGTGCAAAAGACTTACAGGAATCTCAATACTGCCGTCTGCGTATTGAGCCAACTGCGTCGGCGTTGCTGAGATTCGCTCTGCGAACTCTTCGGCGCTTAATTTGTTCGGTGTGCGTACGCTTTTGATACGCGCGCCGATTTCACGGTTAATTTCAGACAAAAATTTCCCCTTCTGTGAAACCGTAACTATGCATTTATGCTGCAAACCTAAAACCTAACGAGAGGGCGTTTAAGTTTGTCGCAAGAAGCTCCTTTTTTCGTTCCGGTATTATATTTTGCATGACGCCGCCTGCCGTCATTTCGTCACAAAGCTTTGTTTCGCGCAACAGTTTACCTAACAACACCACATTGGCCAGAGCTGCCATTTGGTGGTCTGTGGCAATTTGCGTAGCCGGGATCTCAAAAGCACTGATATCGCAGCGCTCCGGCTTGCGGGAAATCAATGAACTGTCATAAAACAACAAGCCGCCTCGTGCCATAGCAGGCTCAAACTTATCCAGCGCGGGTAAGTTCATACAAATTAGAATGTCTGGCGCTGATACGATCGGGGAACCGATACGCTCGTCAGACAGAATAACGCTGCAGTTGGCCGTGCCTCCGCGCATTTCAGGCCCGTAGCTCGGCAGCCATGAGACTTCTTTTTCTTGTACCAGGCCCAATGAAGCAAGGAACTTTCCGGCAAACAGGATACCCTGCCCGCCAAAGCCGGCTAGCAATATACGGTTTATTGTCGCGCTCATTTAGACGCCTCGCAGTTTGTTTTATCTCTGAATACGCCGAGTGGATAAACCGGCAGCATGTGCTCGCGCATCCAGTCGAGAGAGTCTGTGGGTGTAAGACCCCAGTTAGTCGGGCATGAAGAGATTATCTCCACTAAGGAAAAACCTAAGCCCTTGGCCTGTGTCTGGAACGCCTTTGTTATGGCACTTTTGGCTTTTCGTACGTTCTTTACGGTATCAACCGACACGCGCTCAACGTAAGTGGCGCCGTCAATTGTGCTCAGCATTTCGCATATGCGTATGGGGTAGCCCGTGGTAGTTACATCGCGGCCATAAGGCGATGTCTGTGTCACCTGTCCAAGCAGCGTTGTGGGAGCCATCTGCCCGCCTGTCATGCCGTATATGGCATTGTTCACAAAGATAATTGTGATATTCTCGCCGCGCGCGGCCGCATGGATTGTCTCAGCCATACCTATTGCCGCCAGATCTCCGTCGCCTTGGTAGGTGAATACGATGGTATCCGGCCTAGCGCGCTTGATGCCTGTTGCCACAGCCGGCGCTCGCCCATGCGCTGCTTGCGCCATATCACAATTGAAGTAGTTATAAACGAACACGGCGCATCCTACCGGCGCAAGGCCGACAGCTTTACCGAGTAGTCCCAGTTCGACCAGCGCTTCGGCCACGAGGCGGTGGATAATGCCGTGCGTGCAGCCCGGGCAATAGTGCATCGTGGCTTCAGTGAGGCCTTTTGTTTTCTCAAATATTACTGCCATAAATTTCCTTTCCTTATTATGCTGCAGGGCTTTGCATTGAAGCTGCCTCGCGGATCTTCTGCAATAATTCTTCCGGCGTGATGATTACGCCGCCTGTGCGATGGCATGTAATAACCGGTTTTTGGCAGCGGATGGCAAGTTCAACATCTCCGGCCATTTGTCCCATGCTTAACTCGGCTGCCACAAAAACGGACGCTCTTTGAGCAAGTTCATGCAGAGGCTTCTTAGGGAAAGGCCAAAGCGTAATCAGCCTTAATAGTCCGGCTTTGATACCCTCCTTGCGCACTGCATCAATCGCATTTTGCGCAATACGCGACGTTGCGCCATACGCAACTACCACAATGTCAGCGTCATCGGTGAGATATCTCTCGTATCGCTGTTCTTCGGTCTCAATTAGTTTATAGCGTTCATAGCGCTCAAACACTGTAGCCTCGAGTTCTTCCGGCATTAGATATAGTGAGCTTACAAGGTTCGGTTTACGTTTTTCTTCGGTTCCGGTAAGCGCCCAAGACTTATCAACGGGCGGACCTAGAATTTTGGATGTAGTGTCGACCGGTTCCATCATTTGACCTAGCGTGCCATCGGCCAGTATTGCTACTGTAACGCGGTACTTATCTGCCAAATCAAAAGCATCAAATGTGAAGTCTAACATCTCCTGCACGCTGTTTGGCGCCAGTACCAGCATATGGAAGTCCCCGTGCCCGGCGCTTTTTGTAGCGTGGAAATAGTCTGCTTGTGACGGTTGTATTCCGCCCAGTCCCGGCCCTCCGCGTTGTATATTAACAACAACTGCAGGCAGGTCACAGCCGGCCAGATAACTTAACCCTTCGCTTTTTAAAGCAAAACCGGGGCTTGAGGATGACGTCATGGTGCGCACGCCTGCCGCTGATGCTCCAATGACCATGTTAATCGCAGCCACTTCGCTTTCTGCCTGAAGGAATGTTCCTCCTAGCTTCGGCATTTTCTTTGCCATATATGCCGCTATTTCCGTTTGCGGCGTGATGGGATAGCCGAAGTAATGGCGACAGCCAGCCAGCAGGGCCCCCTCAGCAACGGCCTCATTCCCTTTCATTAAAACTTTTGCAGCCATACAAATTCCTCTCTTATTTCTCTATGGTTATAACAACGTCGGGGCACATGATGGCGCAGAAAGCGCATCCTATACAGTCGTCCGCATTTGTCAGCCCTGCCGGACGAAAGCCTTTCGCGTTGATTTTATGTTCGCCAAGAGTCACAATTTTCTGCGGGCAAGCTTGTACACACAGGCCGCAGCCCTTACATTCGTCTGCTATAAATGTTACTTTTGTCATACTTCTCCCTTGAAGGTCAATCGCGGTTACTAAAGCTTGTTTTTGTACGGAGTCATGGGGAATAATTCACCCATTGCCAATAATGCCATTTCTTTTGCTTCGGCGCTTTGTATCAAGCGCTCGTCAAGCACAGTCATCTTAAGAGGTAAAGCCAGTTTTTCAGAGGCTTTCGCGGCAAAATCTGCTGTGGCAATCACATCTTGCAGCGTTGTCTCCGCTGCGAGATTAGAGTTGTTTATAAGCCCTGTGAAGCCCACTTTGCTGGCTATTTCAATTTCATTCTTGATTTCGTATAAGTCACTAAAGCTACGTGTCAACGGACGGTATTGGTTGAGCACCAATAGCATCTCATAATCGCCGCCATTTCGCAAAAAATCCGCATACCTCCCAAGCGCCAAGGCGCCATGATTATCTCCGCCTAAATCAATGATTCCGGTAATATCGCTGTCATCAAATACGGCGAGTGCTTCCACTGGCATGGCCGGCGCATCTACATTTGTGTTCGCAAAACGCGAGGCGATTACTCTAATACCGGCTTTCGCCAGAGCATCTGCGGCATCTGCCATTTTGGAATAGGGGTTCATGATGTCCAAATCGCACAGTAATACATGCTCTTCTTGCTGCTTGGCCCACAAAGCATAAGCTATAGCTATGCTTGTCTTCCCGCTGCCAAAATGACCGGCAAACACTGTTACTCTCGCCAAGCGCATCTATTTTCCTCCCGCATAGCATATTCTGCGCTTGCGATTACTTTCATCATTTGCGACGCTAGTAGGGAATTATGGCAGAATTTGTTAGCAAATTCAATGTTTAATACATAGTTTTATGGTTATACGTTGTATCGGCGGATTGATTGGCGCTATCAATTGATTAGCGCTATCATTTATATGTGACGCAGCAAGTTATTCATGAGTTGAAACAGATCGTTGGCCAAACATGGCTTATGATTGATTATTCAATTGAGAGTAGCGGGCTTAGGCGTTTTGCTTCGGCTGTGGGCGATTTAGATTCGCGTTGGCGGACCATGGCGCCACCGGCGCTGTTGCTTACGCTTGGGCTAGAGCAGGTAAGTGAAAGGTTGGCAGACTTGCCGCAAGCCGTGTTGCATGGCAGTACCGAAATGGAGTGTTTAGACCATGTTAATGTGGGAGACAGAGTAACTGTTGAAGTTATGGTAGATGCCGTGCGGGAGCACCAGTCACTTACATGTATAAGTTTAATCATAGAGCTGCGCAACCAGAATAGTGTATTAGTAATGCGCTGTAAGCAATTAGTTGCGCTTAGGTGTGTATCATGAGCGCGTCGAATTGGGCTGATGTGGAGACGGGGCAGGAAATTCCTTCTTTGGTGAAGAATATCACAATGCGGCAGCTGGTAATGTGGGCCGGGGTTTCAGGCGATTTTAACCCATTGCATTACGATTGTGATTTTGCTGCCAGCCGCGGGCTTCCAAATGTTGTGGCGCATGGACAGCTTGTGGCTGCGTTCTTGTGTCAAATGCTGTCAAATTGGCAAGGCGCGGCGTGTCGTTTAAAAAAACTTGACATAAGTTATAGAGAATTTAACTATCTTGGCGATACAATTACTTGTTGCGGGCGGGTGAGAGAAGTCTCTTCTGATAGGCGTAGCGTTACTGTGGAAATCTGGGCAGAGAACCAACGCGGCGAAAAAACGGTTTGCGGCAACGCTTTATTGCAATTTGATGGCCCATAGTTATTGAGGGTGCGCAGATATATTTTGATATGATATGATCGCTATTGCTTGGGAAGTAGTACATCGCAATTCCGTGTTGGCTAACAGAGAGCCACGCGACATACTAGAGCACTATACAAATAGCATTATTTAAGTGCCGGAGTAGACGACACCCAACGAGAACTGCTGGATGAGTGAGTTATTAACTACATTAGCATCGGGTTGATTAGCAGTGAAATGGCGCGCATATTGAAAGTGGGTATTTTTCAAATCTGAAATGTCATTAAGCAACATAGCAAATCAAATTAAGCAAAACAGGAGTGAGTTATGTGGATTAGAAACATTAATGGCACAGATAAACGCAGGCCGCCTTATCCGTATAGGGATAAAACATGGGTTGAATTCTGGGAAGTCATAACAAAGAATAAGGCTAAAACCGGAATGATAGGCGGTCATGTGCAGAAAGTGAAATCAAAAGACCGCGCTTGGTATATAGCCGTAATTACCCCTGAGCAAAAAGCAATCATAGATACGTCTTATGAATACTTCGGCGCGCTTGCTAAGATACATCCTAAGAAATGATGTTCGGAAAGTATTGTTTCGACAGCATCCGGTTATTTGACGTAATCCTGGATGCGTAATTGCATTAGTATGTAAGTATTAGCTCGTTCCAATATGCTGCCGCACGGCTTAAAACCGCATTTTTGGAAACATTTTTGTGCGCGCGCGTTTCGCTCCAGTGTTTTGAGGTGTAACCTGTGCATACCGAGACAATGAAAGGCGTGGTTTGCCAGTGTTTTGATAGAATCTTCACCGTATCCTTGTCCCCAATAACGCCTGTCGCCGATGGTGATACCCACGTGTGCCTCAGTGGCATCCCAGTCTATGTTATAGATGGTGCAGTAACCGATATACTGCTTGTCAGACAGAGTCTTAATGGAGAACCACTTGTGCGATAGCGGATCATCTTGAGCCGTTTTAAGATTTGTCAGATATTGTTCAAAAGAATCATTTAAAGGCAGCTGTCCATTGAGCGCGGCCAGTTCGGCATCTTTTTTCCAGATGTATTCATGCGATGCGTCAGACTTGGACTTAGAGTGTAAGCTTACGAGTTTGCCGATAATTGGTGGAGAGCTCATCATTTTTGACAATGGTATGCGTGCCTGTTGTTGTTAGATTTTCCACTTGATATTGTACTACAAGCGGCTATTATTTTTGAAACCAGTCCGTAACAACATATTTCATAGGGAGTAATTCTCGACAGCAATATCCCCGAAGAGCATAAAAGCGGCGCGGATATCAGCCGTGATTTACTGTGCTGAGCGCATGTCTCGGTTGTTTGCGGAGATTACGTGGATGTGAGCGTTAAAAGCGACGGCGCTGTAGTTGGAAGACTGAATATCACCGCTACCATGCTTGACGGCATACTGACAGTCAAAGACCATGGCCGAGCAAATGCGGAGCGGCAGAAATGCCGTTCATGCGATATGCTTATTAGTTACTACACTAAGTCATCATATATCTTGTAATTGTATCATGCGAGAGCCCGACATCTAAGCGTCCACATTTTTCAATAGACTTGGGAAAAACTGTACGATTGGGTTTACGCTTGATTTGCACTAAGCGGATAATGTCGTCAATCAAAGAATCATCTCGCACTTCAAAACCAAGCCATTTACCATCATGAAGAGTTTCCGTGGCATCGAAATTATTACAAACGACTTTGCCGAATGTCACTCGCTGTTCTTCAAACTTTTCGCGCTCTTTGCCGCCGAGCGTAACACTTACCAAAAAGAAACCATCGCGTAAATGCAAGGATAATAGAGCTTTGCCACTCCGCTTGATAAATAAATTGTTGAAGTGCTTGTTGGTAGACTTGCCCTCTGCCCAATTTTCGTCCATTTCGTAATAAAAACGAATGAAGCCGACAAGCTTTTCCCACGCCGCGCTTGCGTCGCCGAGCATCGCTTTGACTTCTTCATAAGGTTTTGTTGGTCTATCCATTTTTTGCTCCGTATAACTATTTTGTAATGAATGAATAGTTCCAATCCTTGGGAACGCACAAATGCCACATAACACCGAACTTATCAGTAATGTCGCAGAAAACACCTGCTTTCGGGTTCTTTCATTACCAAAATGGGTTTTCTAAGCGTTGTTGACATAAACATGACAGCCAATTTTACTGATTTCGTTATGAATACGGGCATTGCCTCCCGAAAATATACTTTTCGTAATGCCTGTGCTTGCGACATATACAGTGCAGAAAGTAAAATTATTTTAGCAAGATACTATTGGCTTTCCTTGTAATAGTTTTAACATCGTCTGTGTTATATCGCCTAACTTGGCTCATCAAACTTCATATGGAAACTGCATGTCAGGTACGTCAAGCGGTTCAATTCCTGAGAGAGCTTCCTCAGCGGCATCTCGTACAGCTTGGCTTTTGTGCGTCAGCATTGTGCGCAAGTGTTGCAAGGCTTCTTTCCCGCCGATTTTGCCAAGAGCGGATACTGCTGCCATCTTTACTTCGGTGTCGTTATCTGTTGTAAGCTCTATTAGCTGTGGTATCGCGGCTAACTCGCCTATTTCGCCTGCGGCCAAGGCGGCCTCATAGCGCATTTCCGGCTTGTCGCTTGCCATCTCATTAAGCACTGTAGGAAGCCACAATTGATCGCAGTTGCGCCCCATGGCATAGATAGAGCTGATACGCATGCGCTGTTCCTTGCTGCGATAGGCTTCCCAAATGGATTGCGTCACATCCGACATGCTAAGAGGTGCTACTGCTTCCAGCGCGCGACAGCGCACCTCAGATAATTCGTTGGTGTTATGAATGATTTCCAATAGTGTCTGTGAGATGCGTGTACGGTTCTCGGCAGATATTTTCTGATGCTCTGCCAATACGGCGAAGCGCCCTAAGGCGATAGCGGCGGAACTGCGAACTTTAGCGGCAGGGTCATGTAGCGCTAAGCGTAATAGCGGCGGTAGTAGTGACGTGTTGGTATTCTCCCACAGCCCTTCAACTGCTTCAATGCGTACAGAATCATCAGGACAGTAAAGAGCGTTACGGTATATACGATCAAAATTGAGCTCGATATTACTCTTGGTAAGTTCTTCGATCCGGATTAGTATTTGGCATTTGCGCTCTGCCGGAAGGTCACACCATATGACATTAAATTGCTTTATTTCATCTGTGCTGAGGTCAGAAAGCTCACTAAGCTCGGTATTGGACAACTCCAAAGAACTGTCGCTTAAGTGCGCTAGTATTTCAGTCAGGGGCGTGTGGTTCTGGAATATGCTGGGGTCATCATTCATCGCTGTCTTCCGAGTCATCCTCGTTGCGTTCCCAGATTGGTTCGGTAAAATAATCGATATATTCACCCATAGCTTCGGCGGCAATCTGTTTCATGTGTTCGCGGACTTCCATGGCGGACAGCATTAGTTCTCTGAAGTCAATTTTGATATTCAGAATTTTGGATAACGCAGTTCCGACAGACAGTGCAGCGATCGGGTTATGCAGACGCGTGGCGTAGTTTGGTACTTCGCCCAAGAGGCAGGCGCCTTCCATGTGGCGTTCTTTGGCCACCCCAAGCAGAATGCCGTTCATTCCCGCAATCTGCAAATTGCCGCCATTCACATGGCTGTGACGCGCCAGTTCCTTCACAACATCAGGATTTGTTCCAACGCCCCACACTTTGGGGTCTTCTGTGTGGTGGATGCGCGTAATGGCGGCGGCACAGGTATAGATACGGCGGACTTTAAAATGCTCAGCAGCATCCACGATGCAATTAGCAAGATCATAGCTTTTGGTGTTTGGTTGGGCTTCGCCCATAAATAGAATTAGATCATTGCCGGCATGGTTTTTCCAGTAGTAGAAACGGCTTTGCGGGAATTGCGGCTCTTCCACTATGCTGTTGCGCACCATAATGCCGATGGGATCGAAAAAGTATGGAGCGCGCACGTCGGCTAGTTCTTTGACTTCCAGTTTGCGCGCAATATACGTCGCGACAATCATAGCTACATTGGATATACCTGGCCAAGCAGCTATCATGTTAGGCTCGTTGAGATTGGGGCGGGCGCGTATTTTAATGACGTCTTTTATCTTGCTCATATGTTTTGACAAGGCGGCACAGGCAACCAAGCAATTATTATTTAGTGATTTATCCAACAATAACAGAGCCAAGCACTTTTTTCAAGGCAGCACTGCGCTTTCTATGCAATGGCTGATTGTTGTTGCATGAAATAGTATTTATTGGCTGGATACGGAAAGCGCCGGAAAATAGAAAGACGGAGAGAACAGCTGTCCGCCAAGCCAACGTCCGTCGTTGCCTATGGCGGCGATATCTTTCAATAACTCATATATATTACCGAAAACCATAGTATCTTTCACGCGTCCGACAATTCTGCCGTTTTCTATTTTGTATCCTAATAGCACATTGCCTGAGAAGTCTCCACCTAGAATGTTGCCTTGAGTGGCTCCCATTAATTGTTCAATGAACAAGCCCTCTTTTATTTCGGCTAACATGTCGCTTGGTGCTGTGTCGCCGCCGCCGAAAACGAAAGCCCGCGGCATAGGCGCCGGTAAGCCGCCATTACGTCCTCCATGTCCGGTACTGCTCTTATGTGCCTGAGCTGCTGTTTTAAGGTCATAGAAGAAATTCTGCGGCGCGCTGTTTTTGATAAGCGCAAGGCGGCGGCTTGGCACTCCTTCATCGTCGAAGGGGCTACTGCTTGTGCGGTATGGTATGGTGGCATCATCATCAAGTTCTAGTTTAGGGTCAAATATTTTCTGTCCCAGCTTATCTTTTAAAGGGGAGGCTCCTTCAAATACCAATTTACCGTTGAAAGCGGCCATTAGCGGCGCGGCGATAGCACTGGCCATCCCGTCAGGTGTAAATATTACCGGCATATTGCCGCTTCCAATGGACGCCAACGTTTTGGCGCGCTCAAGCTGCAAGCGGGTAGCATCCAATATTTTACTGGTGTCAGTTATTGGACGGCATGAACTATCACTATCGCCGACAAAAAGCATATCTGAGCCATTGATTAGCGTGCCTTCCACTCCCATTGAGAAAGTGCTGCGTGCATGTGAGGCTTCTAAGCCTTCGCTGTTGAAGATGCTAATACTCCCGTGATGGCGGCTAATACTTGCATCGCATATTAGATCAGGAGTATGAGCGAGTAGTGCCGCAATCATTTCTTCGCCTAGTTTTACCATCTGACTCAGGCTGGTTTGTTCTACCTGCGGGTCATAGCTTTCCACAACCGGGAAATCTCTCTGTGACGGAAGACGATAACTTGCAGGCGCGCCGAACTGAGATGTTTCTGCGGCTGCCTGTACCAGCCAGTCGATATCATCAAGTTTATTGCTTCCGGCAAAACCGATACGTCCGTCTCTAAATATGCGCAGAGAGATGCTGCGGCTTTCTTTGCTTTGTAAACTCTTGAGATTGTTGGCTTCAAAGACAACAGGCATACTTTCGGATTGCGCCATGAACACCTCGGCCGCAGATGATATTTTGGAGGCTTTGGAGAGTATCTCGTGTGCTAAATGCTGCATTTACTTGCCTCCTATCAAACATCTTTGGATACGGATATGCGGGCTGCCATTGGAAACCGGAAGCGGAGATTGCCCGCCTTTGCCGCATCCGCCGCCTTGGTTCATGTCAAGATCGTCGCCGATGGCGTCAATCTGTTTCAGTGTTTCAAAAACGTTACCTGTCAGCACAACAGGTCGCATAAGCTCGGCGATTTTGCCGTCGCGTATCATGTAAGCTTCTCCGGCAGAGAATGTAAACATTTCCATGCTGGTGGTTCCGCCATACCAGTTTTTGGCATAAATGCCTTCTTCAATATCAGCAATCATTTCTTCAAAGGAGGTTTCTCCAGGTTCTATATAGGTGTTTGTCATGCGCACGATAGGTGCATGGCGATAGTTTATTGCACGGGCGTTACCGGTTGGCTTTTCGCCCATCTTGGCTGCTGTTTCGCGTGAATGCAGCCTGCTGGTGAGCACACCTTCTTTTATGAGGTAAGTTTTGCCGGATGGCGTGCCCTCATCGTCGTATTTGAAGCTGCCGCGCATTCCTGACAGGGCTGCTCCGTCCACTATATTTAGTTCATGACGCCCGAAACGCTTGCCTAGCTGCATTAAATCACGCATACGCTTGTTTTCATAAACGAAGTCTGCTTCCGAAAGATGTCCGAAAGCTTCATGTACAAAGACGCCGGCTAGTATTGGATCAAGTACCACGGTATATTCACCGCCTTTGGCTTGTTGTGCTGCTAACAACTCCACAGCGCGATTGGACAGCTCTTTTACTTGCTCGTCTAGCTGTTGGATGGCGCTGAACTCGCCTTGGCTGCCTATGCTCATGTTGGCTTGCTGCACTTGATTACCGTCTGACGCGATGGCAGCAATATTAAGAGCGACATCTCGGCGCTCCTGCTGTATTAAGCTGCCATGCGAATTGAGGTATATATTTCTTTTGTGACCGTCTCCGTAGCTGATGACTGAGGTCTGCAGCTGCGGAACTTGCCACAGCGCGGCGTTATAGTTATCCAGTAGTTCTTTTTTGTGCGCCAGCGGTATTTCAACGGGGTTTGATTTGTCCGGATGATACTCCACTTTTTCCACGACGACTGGCACGTCAGCTAATTGCCTGGGCTCTTTACCGGCAATGGATGCTTCTTCCAGCGCAAGTTTAAGGCATCTGTCCAAGTCATCCAAGCTGTTGAAGCTGACAAATCCCCAGCCTCCGTTAACTAAGGCGCGAATATTTCCTCCTACCGAGGCGTTTTTACCGATAGTTTCAAGTTCTTTGCCACGGTAGGTGATATAACTTGAAATACTGTCTTCAAGATGGGCTTCAATATAGTCTGCGTGGCAATCGGACAGTTTGGCAGCTAATTGCTGCGCGGTATCCTCAATATGCGGCATTGTGAATTACTCTCCCCTTGTTTAAATGGGTCATCAGTTATGTATGAGTTTAAAGCCGCAGCAGCGTAACTGTCAATAAGCGCAAAATAATGCTTAAATTTTTTTAGCGACAAGTATTTTGGCAGTATGGTTTTGCATGAGTGTTTTAGGTATGCCGCACGCTTGTTTTTACCGTGGATATTGGAGTTGACACAGTATTTTCGTTGTGGTATTATTTCTTTTGCTTTGTCGCGCACCTTAACAACTGTATAGCGGAAGGAAGAATTTTAGTAAGAGCAAGAATCTAAACGCTCTAAGCGTTTTATTGGCTTAGAGAGTTTGATCCTGGCTCAGGATAAACGCTGGCGGCGTGCGTTATGCATGCAAGTCGAACGGTGTCGCAAGACACAGTGGCAAACGGGTGAGTAACACGTAAGCAACCTGCCTCCGAGTGGGGAATAACTTCGGGAAACTGAGGCTAATACCGCATGCGGTGCACTCTCGATGGAGGGTTCATCAAAGCCGTAAGGCGCTTGGAGAGGGGCTTGCGTCCGATTAGCTAGTTGGTGGGGTAATAGCCTACCAAGGCTGTGATCGGTAGCTGGTCTGAGAGGATGGTCAGCCACACTGGGGCTGAGACACGACCCAGACTCCTACGGGAGGCAGCAGCAAGGAATTTTGCGCAATGGGCGAAAGCCTG
>WRDV01000019.1 GCA_009779655.1 Dehalococcoidia bacterium | reverse complement strand
GATTTTATCTCCAATTGGTTTATACACTGCGGATATAGTCTATGAAAAGTAAATTTGCTATAGTATTACACTATATGCTGTATGGGAAGCCCGGTTCTAACTTTTTTAACTCCAATCCAAGGTGTTGCTACTAGGACAGTTCTCGTCCAATGTATCAACGCAAAGCACGGGTTATCGTGAATTCACGATAACCTACGTTAAATACAACTCTTGACTAAATTCTAGAGAGCCTTTCTTTTATCCCCATGTGTTATAATCATTCTGTAATTTGGCGATAAGGCGTGCTTATCTTACAGGGACACGCCCAAATAAACAGTTTACAAGTAATGAAGTAGCGAATAGCTCGGATAGCTAAAGGTATGGTTCGCTGATTAATTCAAGAGGAGAACACTTTGGTTGAGAATGGTAGCAATATCAGGCTAACCGCCCTCTCTCGTTATTCTGGTTGAGGGGCCAAACTAAGTCCGGGTGACTTAGCACAGGCATTGGGATGTCTTAATATTCCGCAGAACGAAAATGTTTTGGCGGGAGTAAAGGATGACGCTGGCGTGTACAAGCTGCGCGAAGATTTGGCTATTGTGGAAACAGTAGATATGATTGCGGCTATAGTGGACGAACCGTATAGTTTCGGCATGATTGCCGCCGCTAACGGCATATCAGACATTTACGCCATGGGAGGGAAGCCCGTAACCGCCATGAATATCGTAGGCTTCCCATCAGAGAGTATGGAAATATCAGTGTTAGGAAAAATATTACATGGCGCGCTGGACAAGCTGAATGAGGCAGGAGTGACTCTTATGGGAGGCCACAGCGTACGTAACGATGAAGTCAAGTTTGGCCTATCTGTAACAGGCACTATTCACCCCAACCATATAATCACCAAGGGCGGCGCTCAAGTGGGAGATAAACTTATTGTAACCAAACCTATCGGCACTGGCATATTAACAACGGCTCTCAAGGCTGAGATGTTACCGTCGCAGGTAACAGAAAGGCTAATTGTACAAATGGCGCGGCTCAACGATAAAGCATGCCAAGCCATGCTGGAAATCGGAGTGCATGCCTGTACGGATGTTACCGGTTTCGCCTTAATAGGGCATGCCGGAGAAATAGCAGAAAACAGCGGAACCTCTATTGAGATTAACAGCAAGCTGGTACCGGTCATACCGGAGGCGATGCAATTTGCCCACATGGGACTAATACCGGAAGGCATGTACGCTAATTGGGAATACCGCAACGCTATTGTGCAAGCCGACGGCATAGATGAAGATACCATGAGCGTGCTCTACGACCCGCAAACATCCGGCGGGCTGCTTATGTGCGTAGCTCCAGAAAAATGCTCCGCGCTATTGGAACGGCTGCATAACCTAGGAGTTAGCGAGGCCGTTGAGATCGGGCGCGTAGTGGAAACCGCTGCATGCTCTCAGATTATTGTGTTATGAAAGCAGCCATCTCGGCAAACAACTCTCCTTCTCAGTCCAATCTACGAAGATTACCCGCTGTGGAAACACTGCTTAAGTCTGACGCCATGTCTGCCGCGGTCATGCGTTATTCGCGGCCATTGGTAAAAGAGGCAGCGCGTCGCATATTAGCAGAGTTACGCCGCGATCTGCGCAGCAATCAGTCGTCACCGGCCATATCCATAGATAATATAGCTCTGCTTATTACTCAGCGGCTATCTAAGGAATGGCCCGGATTCAGCCAGCCTGTCATCAACGCCACTGGCATCATACTACATACCAATCTGGGCCGCGCTCCTTTATCCGATCCGTCGCTTAAAGCGCTTACTGCTATCGGGGGACATTATTTCAATCTGGAAAGCAACCTCTCCGAAGGTACTCGCGGAAATCGTTTTCAGGAACTAAGACGCTTACTATCTATAGTCAGCGATTCCGAAGACGCGCTTGTGGTCAACAACAACGCCGCCGCCATGCTGCTTGTATTGATTGCCTTAGCAAGCGGGAAAGAAGCCGTCATATCGCGCGGAGAATTAGTGCAGATCGGCAACGGTTTTCGCATACCGGAGATACTGGAACAAAGCGGGGTAATTTTGCGCGAGGTAGGTACAACCAACAAAACGTCCGCGCATGATTATGAACAAGCTATCAATGCCCGAACCGGAGTTATTTTAAAAGTACACCCTTCCAATTTCATACAGAAAGGCTTCGTCAGTCAAGCATCTGTAAAAGAATTGTCCGTTATAGCCGGCAAGGCACATCTGCCACTAGTGCATGATCTGGGCAACGGAGTATTATTAGACACAGCAGACTTCGGATTAGAGCATGAACCAACAGTCATGGAAACATTGCGCGACGGAGCCGACGTAGTCTGTTTCAGCGGGGACAAGCTATTAGGCGGTCCGCAGGCAGGCATTATCGCAGGAAAGCATAAATATATCCGCCTCATGCAAAACCATCCTCTGCTGCGCGTCATACGTTTGGACAAACTATCAGCCGTCGCGCTAGAAGCCACTATTAAAAGCTATCTGGACGATAACGCCGCCGCGAGTATTCCTATATGGCAAATGATAGGAACGAAAATAGAAGACCTCCGCGCGCGCGCGCACGCCGTTATACGTCGCTTGAAAGCGCAGGGCATACCCGCCGCCGCGCAAGACGGCGTAAGTATGGTGGGAGGCGGCGCACTGCCGGAACAAAGCCTGCCTACAATACTGATCCGCCTGAGTCCGCACGGCGTGATAGATGAGACAGCTCGCAAGCTAAGACTGTCATCCCCGCCGCTTGTTGCTCGAGTGGAAAAAGATGCTATTCTAATTGACCTTCGCACGGTTTATGCCGACCAGGATAAACTGCTTTCTGAAATCATCGCTGCTGCATGGCCGCAAAAGGACTAACCAAGTGCTCACTATCGGCACCGCCGGCCATATAGACCATGGGAAATCCTCATTGGTCAAGGCGCTCAGCGCTATCGATCCGGATCGCCTGCCTGAAGAAAAAAGGCGCGGCATGACGATTGATCTGGGTTTTGCTTGGATGGATCTGCCATGCGGTGAAACAGTAGGCATTATTGATGTTCCGGGTCATAAACAATTTGTGCATAACGTTATCCCCGGACTATTCAGTATTGACGCCTCACTACTAGTGGTAGCCGCAGATGATGGCTGGATGCTTCAGACAGAAGAGCACTTACGTATATTGGATTTGTTGGGCGTTAGGCATGGCATTATTGCGCTGAATAAAATAGACTTGACAGAAAGCGCCGAGTGGCTTGAGATGCTGGAGAAAGACATCTCCGTTCATCTTGCGGGAACCGGCTTAGAGCATGCCCCAATCATGCGCGTCAGCGCGCGCAGTGGCGAAGGCATAGCAGAACTCAAGCAAGCCATTGCCGCCATGGCGCACAACATCTCTCCGCGCCAAGATATTGGCAAACCGCGCCTGCCCATAGACCGCGTTTTTGTCATCAAAGGGAGCGGCGTCGTGGTCACAGGCACATCGTCGCAAGGAGTATTCCAAACAGGCAGCGAGGTTAACATCATTCCATCCGGCTTAACGGCCCGTATCCGCAATCTGGAAAACTTCAAAAAAAACTCCTGTAAAGGCACTCCCGGCGGACGCGCTGCTCTCAATCTGGCAAGCGTCAAGCGCACAGACATACGCCGAGGCGACATAGTCACCGCAATACATCACAAACCATCATTAAGCCGTATTATAGACACACAGCTGACATTGTTAACCGCCGCAGAAACACCACTTAAGAGTATATCAGAAGTGTTAGTTTATCTGGAAACGCGCGAATTGCTCGGACGCGTGAGCCTCATAGGAAACAAATCTCTACATCCGGGAGAGAGCTCCTTGGCACAGTTGCGTTTCCGAGAAGATATCGCCTCATTCATAGGGGAACGCTTCATAGTACGCCGGCAATCACCGCCAAGGACAATAGGCGGCGGCATAGTGCTTGACCCGCAGGCAGAAAAAGTTAAATTGGCCGACATGCCGTCGCGCGCGGCTTTTCTGCGAAAGCGCCTGACACTGGAACTTGACGAGCTTATTCTATCTGAAGTAAGTAAGAATGGCTGGGCA
Organism: Dehalococcoidia bacterium; assembly: GCA_009779655.1. GTDB lineage: Bacteria > Chloroflexota > Dehalococcoidia > Dehalococcoidales > UBA1222 > WRNG01. The sequence continues at coordinate 8,844 of WRDV01000019.1, read as the reverse complement.
AAAATGTCCCTGCTGCTAATTAACAGCATGTATTCGTCCGATGAAATTACAGCGCACGTAATACAACTAGCGTACAAGAAGCTATTAGTAACATCAGGCGACTGGGCTGTAATGCCCGTCGTTTGGCAAGAGAGCTGCCTCAAACTATTAGCGCTAATGGAAACGATATATAAAACTAATCCATTACAGGCCGGTATACCGCATAATGCCATACAAGGAGTCATTGGGTTACCGCATGAAGTGTTTGACGCCTTAGTGCAACACCTTAGCGCTACAGGCAAACTGCTACGCCGGAACGATATGTTGTACCTGCCTGGCAACAAAGCGACGCTATCGCCGCAACAGGAATCTATAAAACAAGAGCTTCTGAATAAGTTTACCGCTCAGGTTTCCGCGCCTCCGACACTCAGTGAAATTGAAAAGCAGTCAGCAGCTAACATGCCGGTGACACACTACCTTATCAAACAAGGCTTATTAATAAACATAGGCGACGGCGTATTGTTTGAACAAACACAATTCGAGCGCATATGTGTTCAAATTATGGAAATGCTTAAACGCAACGGTCGTATCAGCATACAGGATATAAACCAAAAATTTGGGCTCAGTCGTAAGTATAGCGTGCCGCTTCTGGCATATTTGGACCGGCTTGGCTACACCTGCCGCAGAGACAATGTGCGCGTGCCCGGCAGAAAACTGACATAGGGCAAGTATGCGCCGTATAAAATACATCTTATTGATTTTTTAACTGAAAGTGTATAGCATAATAGCTAGAATAAACTATCAGCACAATCATATTAGGAGAAAAGCCACCCGCATATGGAAATCGAAGAAGTACATAAAAACACCAAGTTAATGTACCAGGGCAAACCATGGAATGTGGATAATGCCGAGTTCGTCAAGCCTGGCAAGGGACGCGCCATCTACAGGTTGCGTCTCAAAAACCTGTTGGATGCCGGCACATTAGATATTACTTTTCATTCCGGCGAGAAAGTGGATGAAGCCAGTATCAGCAACCAGGAAATGCAGTACCTTTATAAAGAGGGCGACCATTACATCTTTATGAACACGTCTACTTTCGATCAGACTTTCGTTTCCGAAGCACAGATGGGCGATAAGATCAACTTTCTCAAGGAAGGCGTACTTGTAAATGTGCAGTTACTAGACGACCGCCCCATCGATATCTCCATCCCCGTGTTTGTCGAATTAGCAGTAATTGAAACCGGCACAGCCATTAAAGCCGCAACCGTTACAGCACAGAACAAGTCGGCAAAGATGGAAACCGGTTACATCCTAGATGTTCCCACTTTCATCAAGGAAGGGGATTCATTGAAAATCGATACCCGCACCGGCGCTTACGTAGAAAGACTAACCGCCAAGAAGTAGGATATGCCCGCTGAACGGGAACGTCTTGCACAAATAAAAAAGAACCTTGAGCGCCGCGCTGAGGTGTATGGCGTCGTCCGCGAGTTTTTCCGCAAGCAGGGGTTTTTGGAAATTGAGACCCCCTTGCGGGTTCTTTCCATAGCGCCGGAAAGATATATTTCTCCTATAAAAAGCGAGGGGTGGTATTTAATTACTTCTCCAGAATTGCACATGAAGCGATTGCTGGCGGCAGGCTACAAGCAAATTTTTCAGATTAGCCGCTGCTTCCGCGGTGGAGAACGGGGAAGGCTACATAACCCTGAGTTCAGTTTACTGGAATGGTACCGCGCAGGTGCTGATTACCAAGACAGCATAAGCGATGCCGAGCAGTTAGTAGTTGCTGTTATTCAAAAATTACACCGAAGTAAAATTTTGCACTATCAAGGACAAAACATAGACATGCAGCTGCCATGGCCGCGTCTCAGTGTTAAAGACGCTTTCCTCCAAAGCGCCGGCTGGGATCCTGTTGCCGCCTACGATGCCGAGCGTTTCGACTACGACATGGCCGCGCTGGTACTGCCGGCACTCGATCCGGCTCACCCAACCGTGCTGACAGATTATCCCGCTGCTGCGGCGTCGCTGGCACGCCTCAAAACTGATAATCCCTTGGTTGCGGAACGCGCAGAGATTTTTATTGGGGGGATAGAGTTAGCTAACGCCTACAGCGAGCTGACCGACGCCGCTGAACAGCGCCGACGTTTCGAAAAAGAAGCGGCTCAAATTGAACGTGAATATGGAACCGGAATGCAAATATCGGAGCCGTTTCTGGAGGCTGTAGGATACTTGCCTGAATGCAGCGGCATAGCTTTGGGCATGGACCGCTTGGTAATGCTACTGTGCGATGCTGTCGACATTAATGAAATTTGCGCCTTTACGGAGAATAACATATGAGCATTTTATCATGCAGCGACATTCTGACTCTCATTAAAAACAATCCCCCTTTGGTAGAAAGCTATTTGAGCTTGGATTTACAAATACAAACCAACGGTTTTGATTTAAGTCTGCGCAGTATTTCACGCCTGACATCATGCGGACGGCTATCGCTAGATAACAAAAACCGCGTTGTATCAGCACGGCAGAAAATGGATTTCGGCCCGGACGGCACTATTCACCTGGAACAAGGCTGTTACAGCATCATATACAACGAAATCGTGCATCTTCCTAAAAATATCATGGCGCTTGGGTTATCCCGCTCAAGTCTGCTCAGGTGCGGTTCCAGCCTGCACACCGCAGTATGGGATGCCGGTTACTCCGGACGCTCAGAGTCACTGCTGGTGGTGCATAATCCTCTGGGGCAGGATTTGGAAAAAGACGCTCGTATACTGCAATTGGTATTTTCGCGCCTGACAGAAGAAAGCTCCGGTTACGACGGAGCGTACCAAGGGGAAAATACGGGCTAGGCCACTACGACAAGAGCCGCCGGCATTACCTTAAACGTAACCGGACCGCTTCCCAGCAACTCGCCGTCAGCCTGCAGCAGAATGCGCCGGTCGCACTCTATACTGACACAATCGGCTTTCTCCAAGCATACTTTTGGATGGATAACATGTGTTCCATCATATACGCGAGGAAATACCTGTAAAAGTTCCGCTTTACGCACGTCTCCGATCGTGACAACATCCAGATGGCGATCATCCAAAACAGCCTGCGGGGCAATGCGCATGCCTCCGCCAAAATATGCACCGTTGGTTACCACAACGCTTAGGACGCGCTTTTTTTCATCGCGGCCGTCAATATTGATGCGCACATCCTTGTTGCGATAAAAAGGCAACAGTTTCAGGAGCGAAAAGACGAACGGAACGGTATTGCCCATAAACCGCGGTACGCGTTTGCTGCCGTCAGCCACTTCGGCATCAAAACCCACCCCGGCACCGTTGATAAAATAACTCATAGCGCGCTTTCCGCTTTTATCTGTGTACTCCACCTGCCCGGCGTCAATTAGGCGGCGGCGCGCTTCGATGACTTTGCGGCAAGACTGAGCGCAGTCTTTTGGGATGCCCATTGACCTGATGAAATCATTGCCTGTGCCTGTCGCGATAATGCCTAGCGCGGGCAAGACAGCGCAAGAGGATGAAAGCAAACCATTGGCTACCTCATGGATGGTCCCGTCTCCGCCGACAGCTATAAGAAAGCTATACCCCTCTTTGGCAGCCAATCGTGACAATTCTAATGCATGACCACGGCCTTCCGTGTATTGGAAATCATAAGATAATCCGCCGCGGCGCAGCAAGTTCTCTATATACGGCCACCGGCGATAAGTATTCTTGTTGCCGCCGGCAACCGGGTTGATAATTACCTTGGCGTACTGCTTCGCCATCTGTCTCCTTGCAAGAATCCCATTTATTACTCTTACGTAAATCAGTCAATAAAAACTATTGTATTGGCGGGCTTGAGCAATTGCTCAAATTCAATTCCTGCCTCACAGAATATCTGTCTGAAAGAATCATCGGCATATTTACCAAAACTTACGTAACGCTTGATGCGAGCATTAGCGAGCATCTTGGCACACAGCACGCACGGAGTATGAGTGGCATAGACAATTGCTCCATCCAAGCTCACCCCATGCAACGCCGCCTGTATTATAACATTCTGTTCGGCATGCACGGCACGGCATATTTCATGCCTCGTACCGGATGGAATACACTGCGCGTCACGCAGGCAACCCAGTTCCAGACAGTCCCGCAAACCGGCAGGAGCACCATTATAGCCGGTAGATAGAATATGTTTGTCCTTAACAGCCACTGCGCCGACATGGCGACGCAGACAAGTGGAACGCTCAGCCACCACCGCAGCTACCTTCAGGAAATACTCGTCAGAATGAGGACGGCTCATAATTGTCTCTCAAAAAGAGCTATCGTATTGCAGCTCCTATTACCCAGATCTTCAAGTGATCCTTCGTTGATAATGGTATAATCCGCCATGGCAATTGGGCCGCCTTTATTCAGATTAAGGATTTCGGCAACATCGCGAGAGAAAGCTTCTTCCTTAGTCAACGGACGCACTATACGATTTGCCAAACGGGCATAACGTGTAGCCGGCGAAGACCAGACAAGCACTACGCGGAAATCACTACCATAGTAATTGCTAAGAAACTCATATTCTTCCCACGAATACAGACCGTCTACTACTACCGGGCTCATCTTAATCGCGTCATCTATTTTAGGAAGATTTAGCATGGCATAGGCTTCCATGCCGTGACGCCGGCGCAAAGACTCGCGCATACGGCGCTCGTTCTCCTCGTTCAGCGGCATGTTTTCTTTTCGCAGTTCTTCATCTGTCACATCCCCAAAACGAATGCGTTTATAACCTTTTCTCTCAAAAATGCGGGAAACCTCTGATTTGCCCGCTCCCGCCATGCCAACAATTGCCAAAACTATCATGCTGCTCCTCGTATAAATGATATCTTTACCTCGTACAACCACTCAGACAGAAACCCCGATAATTATAAGCAAACAATTTACGGATAACAACATGCGGGATCCTGCACCGTCGATAAAATATTATGTGCGCGGCGCCGGTAAGCCTTGTCAGATACGCCACAAGTCAAATTACCGGCATTTAAAACGCCGCGCGTAGAAAGTAATACTCCTAATACCATTGGGCATTCTAGCGCCCCATAGCGGTTGCGGCTATGCTATAATGCCCTCATCATGGAAGAGTTAAACCTTTCCTGCCAAATGGAAAAATACATTACTCCTGAAGCGCAGGGCGTTATGCGTTCCGCAGCATATTTAGCGCAGCGACACGGTCAAAAGTTATATCTGGCAGGAGGCGCTGTACGCGACTTGCTTTTGGAGCGCTACGCCGCGGATATAGACCTAGTCATAGAAGGCAACGCTCTTGACATGGCAAAAGAGCTAGCCGCCGAAATAAACTGCGATGTCGTAACGCATACCGAGTTTCTTACCGCCAAATTACTATTGCCATCTTTCAGCCTAGATCTGGCCAGCGCGCGCGATGAATACTATCCTCATCCCGGCGCTTTGCCTGTTGTGCGCCCCGCCGGTATCAGCGCAGATCTTAAGCGCCGTGATTTCAGTATTAATGCTATGGCTATCTCTCTAAACAAAACAAGCTTTGGTCAGCTGCTGGATGAAAACAATGGACTGTATGATGCGCGCAATAAACTAATACGCGTCTTGCACGAGCATAGTTTCCGCGATGACGCCACGCGCATGTGGCGCGCTGCAAGATACGAACAGCGACTAGATTTCCGCATAGAAAGCGCAACCATGGCGCTGATTCAACAAGACTTGCCCGGACTAAAGAACATCAGCGGAGAACGGCTGCGGTATGAAATAGAATGCATTTTCGGTGAAGCGCTGCCCGAGAAACCGCTTGCTCGCGCCGCCGAATTGGGACTATTGTCTTATTTGTGCCCGCAATTGACAGATGTCAAATGTCTAAGCGCATGGTGCGAGCATGCGCGACAGTTTAGTATGCCGCAGAAGTCGCCTATTGGATTGTATTTGGCGCTGCTACTGTATAATTTGGATATTGCAGAATGTGAAAAAGTGGCGCAATTGCTTAAGCTAAATAAAAACTTACGGCGTATTCTGCATGACAGCGCGAGAGTTAAAGCCTCTCTCGCAACGCTTGCTAGCAAGGAGATTCCTCTCAGTACTGTTTATCACGCCTTGCGCGACTGCAGTACAATCGCTATTGAAGCCAACCTCATCGCAGCCATGTCAGACAACGCACGGCGGCATATTCGGCTATACCTAGAGCGCCTGCGTTATGTCAAGCCTTTCCTTAACGGAAACGATTTGCTTTCCATGGGAATAAAACCGGGGCCAAATATCAACACGATACTTGAGCGCTTGCTGGATGCGCGATTAGACGGGGAAACTAGCAGCTGCGAAGATGAAATAGAATTATTAGAGCGCCTCGGCTGACTTTCCGGGAGGCTCCACTATCCTCATCTCTTATCTTGCGCCATCAAGTTATACGTTGCAGCCAGATAAGTGTTCATACCTGCATCCTGCAGGCGCTGCTGCGTGCGATATGCCTGATCTTCTTCGTTAAATAGCGCGAAAAGAGTTGGTCCTGCGCCCGCCAAATGCACAGATACACCGGCCGCTCGTTCAAATTCCGCCCGGTAAGACTCCAAACCTAAAAAGACGTCGCAAGCTACCTCGTCAAAGACATTGAACAGATCCTCCGATGTAACCGCCGCGCCATGTGTTAGCCTCGTCATCAGTGCGTCAGTACGCGTCCCATTAGTGAAATGTTCCGGGCGCAACATAGCATACATAGACGCTGTCTTAGAAACCGGCACGGCCACATCGGGGAATAACAGCACCAGCCAAGCATAAGGCATCACAGGAAGTACGCTGATAACCTCTCCTCTCCCCCGGGCTAACGCTGTCCCGCCGCTTAAGAAAAACGGTGCATCTGATCCAAGTTCGGCCGCCATACTCGCCAGTTCACTACTCGGAATATCAACATCCCACAGATGCTTGAGTCCGCGCAGTACAGCCGCCGCATCGCTTGAATCACCGCCCAAACCGGAAGACAAAGGGATGTGTTTATCAAGAACAATTTTAGCGCCGTACTGCGTCCCAATATGACGCGCTAATAATTCCGCAGCACGGCTTATAAGACTCTCCTCAGCATTCCAGTCTAAGAGCGCACATTGATAATTTAAGTCTTTGTCAGGCTCAAAAAAGAGTTTGTCGCACAGCCTGATAGATTGCATTACGCTGCGTATTTCATGGAAACCATCGGGGCGCCTCTTGAGCACTTCCAATGTCAGATTGACTTTAGCAAATGCTTCTATGGTAATCACAGCGCGCCTCTGCCGTGAAAAACATTCCACAGCTGCACCCATTCCGTCATGCTCAGTGTTTCCGCACGGCGGCGCGGCTCAATGCCGGCAGACTCTAACAATGGAATTACCTCATCCTTTGGACAGCTCAAACCATGCGCAAGTGAATTAGCCAGCTGTTTGCGGTTAGCACAAACCCGGCCCGTGCCAGCGTAAAAAACTCGGGCGCGCCGGCACGCGGAATAAGAGGTTGGGCATGTACTCTTATTTTCAACACCGCCGAATCTACCTTTGGCGGCGGATAGAAACTGCTCGCCGGAACACTGCATACTATACGCGGCTCTCCATACAACTGGACTGCCACGCTTAGTAAACTCATTTCACTTGGCTGAGCGGTAATAACCCGCGCTACCTCTTTCTGCACCATAACCACCATAAACTCAGGCTGACATTCGCTCTCCAAAAAATGTCGTATTACCGCTGATGTGATGTAGTACGGCAGATTGGACACAACCTTGTAACGCTTACTCTCTTGAGACAGCAAGCTAGAGGGATGGCAGCGCAGTATATCGTCATGGACGATACGCAAATTGGCACATTTGGCAAAAGTACTATGCAGCATTAAAGACAGCTTATCGTCAAGCTCTACGGCAATCACATGCCCCGCTTGGCGCACCAGCTCCGCCGTCAGCACTCCCAACCCCGGTCCAACCTCAATCACTGTATCATGCGCACTCAGCTCAGCCACCGCCACTATCTTGCCAAGCGCTCCTGAGTCTACCAAAAAGTGCTGCCCTAAGCTTTTCTTGGCGCGGATATCCATAGTGCCCAGCATGCGCTTAGCCTGTTGCATTAAGGATTCATAAGGCACCGCGCTGCCTTGCATATCACACACCTGGTTCCAAACGTGAGGCCAATCGTACCGGTAAACCATAACCACAAATGCGATCCCGCACGAACGCGATATTATATGGCACTCTATGCAAACGGAATATGCCAACTTGGCTGTCATAAATAGCATAGCTAGCACGCGGATCGCTGTCGCACGGTTGTCCCACGCTGCCAGGATTTAACATCATTGGAATGTCGCCTAACGCCAAACCAACATTTTCAGAAAGAGTCACCGCACTAACCGTAGAGCTCTTTCTCATATAAGCCGCAGGTACATGTGTATGCCCCGTTAAACAGAACAGCGTAGTAAAACACGTAAAATTCTCACGGGCAATGCTCAAAGACAACACGTATTCCCATGACGGCTGACGCGGGCTACCATGCACTAAAGCGAACCCATCTTTTTCAATCTTGGATGGTAATCCGGAAAGAAAGATCACTTCTGTCCTTGCCCCTTAAAATAGTACCAGTTACAAAGTTAGTATAGAAGAGTATAAACTAATTTTGAAAGGGGTGCATTTGAAATGGCAAGGAAAAACTATAGTGCGGAGCAGATAATCGTAATGCTTCGGAAAATAGAGGTGCTCTGCGGACAGGGGAAACCGATAGTTGAGGCAGTCAAAGCCCAAGGTATTACCGAGAATGGGCCTGTTGAATAATGGTCTAAAAAAGTGGCTTTCCAATGAAATATCGACTGCGATAGTTGGAACAACAGCAAAAAAGCTCTGTTGCAACCTCGAAAACCATAGATTTCCATAGATTCT
>WRDV01000018.1 GCA_009779655.1 Dehalococcoidia bacterium | reverse complement strand
TCGATTAACGAATTGAGCTGATAGCTAAAATTGGTATTCGATTCCGTTGCCAAGCTTCTGCTGAGCATTGCTGTTACTTTATTCATGCCTGTTGTATATGATATTTGTGTGCGGAATTTAGGTCATGACTTATGCACAACGGCAATGTTAGCTGCTGCTTTTGACAATTACGCGATAATTAGGTATCTTGATTAACATCTCGGAATAAAACATATGAAACGTTATCCATTCAATATCAGTATTGGAATTCATCTCTTAATTACCTACCCCCTCCATTAAGCGACGGAGGGGTTTAGAGGTAGGTTTAGAGTATATTCTGATAGGAGGATATTATGGATAAAGTTATAATTTTTGACACCACTCTGCGTGACGGAGAACAAGCCGCAGGTTCTTCGCTTAATGTTAGCGAAAAACTAGAAATTGCTCGCCAATTAGAAAGATTGGGTGCGGATGTCATCGAGGCCGGTTTTCCTGTTAGCTCGTCCGGCGATTTTGAAGCAGTACGTACGTTATCCAGGCAGATACGAGGCGCTTCTATTTGTGCACTGGCACGCGCCGTTCCGAATGACATTGACACCGCTTGGGAAGCAATAAAAGAAGGAGCCGCCCCGCGTATTCATGTCTTTATCTCAACATCTGATATCCACATTCAGTATCAGCTAAAGAAGTCGCGCGAAGAAGTGCTTGCTATGGCTGTGGAGGCGGTACGGCAGGCGCGCAAGCATTTGTCTGACGTAGAATTCTCTCCAATGGACGCTACTCGTACCGATCCGACATTCTTATATCAGGTGCTTAATGCCGCAATAGCCGCAGGAGCAAATACAATCAATATCCCGGATACCGTAGGGTACGCTGTGCCGGACGAGTTCGGTAGTCTTATAGACGATATTTATGATAATGTGCCCGACATGCGTAATGTGACACTTAGCGTGCATTGTCATAATGATTTGGGGTTAGCCACTGCAAACGCTGTAAGCGCTTTAATGCATGGCGCGCGCCAGATAGAATGTACAATCAATGGCATTGGCGAGAGAGCTGGCAACACGGCACTAGAAGAGCTTGTAATGATTCTTGCAACTAAAGGGGCTTTACTGAATCTGAAGACTTCTGTGAATACGAAGCAGATTTACAGCACCTCGCGTCTTGTTAGTGAACTAACCGGTTTTCAGGTGCAGCCCAATAAGGCTGTTGTGGGAGCCAATGCTTTTAGGCATCAGTCCGGCATACATCAGGACGGCGTTATAAAGCAGCGTTTTACATACGAGGTAATGGATCCTCAAACGATTGGCATCCCGTCGTCATCTATTGTATTGGGCAAATTATCAGGTAGTAGCGCTTTACGTCAAAGGCTTGATGAGCTAGGCTACAATCTCTCCAATGATGATTTTGAACGTACATTTATCTCATTCAAAGAATTAGCCGACAAAAAGAAAGAAGTTACGGCTCGTGATATTGAGTCGCTAATGGCGGAGGACAAGCGTACCGTCATTGAGCACTATCACTTGGAGCGTATACAGGTAACGTGCGGCGACCGCGGTATTCCGACAGCTGCGGTCAAGCTCATTGGCCCAAATGGCGAAGAGTTAGCCGATGCCTCACTTGGTACAGGGCCGGTTGACGCTGCGTATAAGGCCATTAACCGCATCGTGAAAGTGCCTAATAAACTAACCGAGTTCTCCGTCAACTCAATAACGGCTGGTATTGATGCTATCGGTGAGGTACTTATCCGTATTGAAGCGGACGGGATTAGCTATACCGGACGCGGCGCTGATCCGGATATAGTGGTTGCCTCAGCTAAGGCGTATATGAATGCCCTCAATCGTCTTTTAGCGTCAAGCAGATTAAGCGAACACGGCGCAGGTGGTGCGTAGTACGGTATTTTGTATCTGCGCTGTAGGTGCGGTGCATTACCGCAAAAATATAAATAGCAAACTCTGTTTACGAGGTGGCAAAAGATGACACTAGCCGAAAAAATATTATCAGCTCGTTGCGGCAGGGATTCCGTTGCTCCGGGTGATTTTATCAATGTGCGTCCTGATATGATTCTCTCAAATGACATAACGGCGCCTATTGCCATAAAGGAATTCCGTAAGTTAGGCTTAAAAAAAGTGTTTGATGCGTCTAAAATCGTAATGATTCCGGATCACTTTGTTCCAAATAAAGATATTGCATCAGCCGAACAAGTAAAAATACTGCGAGAGTTTGCTCTTGAGCAGGGTATAATATTTTTTGAATGCGGACAGATGGGCATTGAGCATGTGCTGTTGCCTGAGCAAGGTTTGGTTCTGCCGGGCGACGTGGTAATCGGCGCTGATTCGCACACATGTACCTATGGCGCGCTCGGCGCGTTTGCTACCGGTATGGGCTCGACTGATATCGCCATGGCTATGGCAACAGGCGAGATATGGATGAAGGTTCCGCCTACCATCCGCTTCATATACCATGGCCAGTTGCCCAAATGGGTTGGCGGCAAAGACCTGATTCTTTATACAATTGGACAAATCGGAGTAGATGGGGCGTTATACGCATCCATGGAGTTTACCGGTGAGGTTATAGATAATCTTTCTATGGATGGACGCTTTACCATGGCTAACATGGCTATCGAAGCAGGCGGCAAGGCCGGATTATGCTGTACCGACGATACCGCCGTTAAATACGTCGTGCCCCGCGCGAAGAGAAACTGGGTCAGTTATGAGTTAGGTTCTGCGGATGAATGCGCTATGGTGTATGAATGGGATGTAACGCACATTGAGCCTCAAGTGGCGGCGCCGCATCTGCCATCAAACACCAAACCGGTATCGGCTTTCAGAGATGTAGCTATACATCAAAGCGTTATTGGCTCATGCACCAACGGACGTATGGAGGATTTGCGATTGGCGGCAGCTGTGATTAAAGGACATAAAGTAGCCCCGTTTGTGCGTTGTATTGTTATCCCTGGATCACAGCAGGTTTATCTTGAGGCTATGCGGGAAGGCTTGGTGGAAACATTTATCAATGCGGGCTGTGCTTTCTCAACGCCTACATGCGGGCCGTGCTTGGGCGGGCATATGGGTATATTGGCCGCGGGTGAACGCGCAATTGCTACTACCAACCGCAATTTTGTAGGGCGTATGGGTTCTACAATGAGCGAGGTATATCTCGCCAATCCGGCTGTCGCAGCGGCGTCTGCTGTGATGGGCCGTATTGCCTCGCCGGATGAGCTGGCATAATCACACGTAAGGATTAATCAAATGAACCATACTGATGATAGTGTACGTATTAAACTGATGATCAAAACCAATTCCAAAGTATGTCTGTTTCATGCGCGCAAAAGCTTACTGCCCCAGTTTATGGCAGGGGATCTCAACCTCATGCTTGACTGGGCCGATGATGAGTGTGACAGCATTATTTACTGGCTGCAGGAAAAGGATAACCTGTGCGATATAATGGCGCATCTTGAGCGGCAAATCAAACGCACCGGCCGCATATGGCTTGTGCTTTTCGGAGCATCGAAAGTAATTGTTGAGCGCGCTCAGGCGGACGTTATAGACTATACCAATCTTATGGCTGGCAAAGTTATCGATATAGGTGATGGCGACACCGCTCTCCTGTTTGTGTTGAGAAAAGCCGCTATGGAAGATTTGTCGCAGTAATTTGGATAGTCGGGGGGAAAAAAATAGTATGTTAACAGGAAAGGTTTTCAAATACGGGGCCAATGTGGATACAGATGCCATTATTCCGGCGCGCTATCTGAATGTTTCCGAGCCGTCGGAATTGGCTCGGCATTGCATGGAGGATATTGATTTGGATTTTGCGGGTAGAGTTAAGGCAGGTGATATTATCGTTGCTGAGACAAACTTTGGTTGCGGCTCATCACGTGAACATGCTCCAATCGCCATTAAGGCTGCAGGTATATCTGCCGTTATTGCGTCCTCGTTCGCTCGCATTTTCTTCCGCAATGCCATAAATATAGGGCTTGCGTTACTTGAGTCGCCTGAAGCTGTTGTTGAAACTGATGAAGGCGATACGCTACAGATTGAGCTGGAAACCGGCGTGATTAAGAACGTTACTAAGGACAAGGTGTTTAAGTCAAAGCCGTATCCTTCTTTTATGGCGCAGATTATCGCATCCGGCGGGCTTGTGGAGTATACCAAGTGCAAGCTGTCGCAAGGAGCTGACTTAAGATGACGTACAAGATTGCGCTCTTAGCAGGCGATGGCATAGGGCCTGAGGTTACTGCGCAGGCAGTTCTAGTGTTAGAACAAATCGGTACGCTTTACGGTCATAAATTCGAAATAGAGCCGGCTCTCATAGGCGGTGTTGCCATTGACCGAACCGGCGTGGCTCTGCCGCCGGAAACGCTGAAGCTGGCTAAGGCCTCAGACGCTGTGTTGTTAGGTGCCGTAGGAGACCCGAGATTTGATGATCCGAAAGTAAGCGAGCGCCCTGAGAAGGGATTGCTGGCTATCCGCAAACATTTGGAGCTGTTCGCCAACATTCGTCCTGTCAAGGTGTATGATGAGCTGGCGCACGATACGGTGCTCAAGCCCGAGATTGTTCGAGGCATTGACTTGGTCTTTGTGCGCGAGCTCACCAGCGGTTTGTATTTCGGCAAGCCTAAGAAGCGCTGGGAAACGACAAGCGGCAGGAAAGCCGTTGACTCAATGTATTATACCGAGCATGAAATTGAGCGCGTCGCGCGCGTGGGCTTTGAGCTGGCGCGGCTTCGCCGTAAGAAGTTAACCTCTGTGGATAAAGCGAATGTGCTTGAATCATCCAGGTTGTGGCGCCAGGTGACAATTGAGGCTGCAAAGGATTTCCCTGACGTGACGCTTGAGCATTTGCTGGTTGATACTTGTGCCATGAGTCTCATCCGATCTCCGCGCGATTTTGATGTATTAGTAACGGAGAACACATTCGGTGACATCCTTACAGACGAGGCATCCGTGCTTGCAGGGTCAATGGGCATGCTACCATCAGCTTCACTGGCAGGAATCCCTGCTTGCGGAACGTGCACATTTGGTCTGTTTGAGCCTATTCACGGCTCAGCTCCCACCATCGCGGGGAAGGACATCGCTAATCCTATCGCCACAATCTTAACTATTGCAATGCTGTTGCGCTACTCGCTAGCATTAGAAAAAGAGGCCGCGGCTGTAGAGTGCGCTGTTTCTAATGTGCTTAAAGCGGGTTACCGCACCTGTGATATAATTGGCACAAACGCGGGTGCCAAACAGGTCGGCACCATTGAGATGGGCAGTCTGATTGCGAAGGCGCTCAAGGGATAGACGGACATGTCAGTCATTCAAATTTACGATACTACGCTAAGAGACGGCGCGCAGAGAGAAGGCATCTCTTTCACTGCGGCCGACAAACTGGTTATTGCGCATAAACTGGATGAGTTGGGTGTTATGTACATTGAGGGCGGTTGGCCGGGAGCTAATCCCAAGGATTCGGAATTCTTCGCTATGGCGCGGGAGGCTAAATTTCAAAATGCTACCATGGTTGCTTTTGGAAGCACTCGCAAACATGGCGTAAAATGCGAGGATGATACCGGGCTCGGTGCCCTTATCAAATCTGGGGTGAAGATAGTGACTTTGGTGGGCAAATGCTCAGCGCGGCAAGTGACTCAGGTACTAGGGGTGTCACTTGAGGATAACCTTGATATGGTAGCCTCTTCCGTTACGTTTTTATGTGAGAATGGCATTGGTGTATTTCTTGACGCAGAGCACTTCTTTGATGGCTGGAAAGATAATCGCGACTATGCCATGAAAGTGCTTAAGACAGCAACTAACGCCGGTTGTGGATGTTTGGTTTTGTGCGATACCAATGGCGGTACGCTGCCTGAGGAAATTACTGCTGCGGTGCGTGACGTAAAGCAGAGTATTGGCGGCGTTTGCATCGGAATTCATGCCCATAACGATGCAGAGTTGGCTGTAGCTAACACACTGGCGGCGGTACGAGAAGGCGCGACGCAAGTGCAAGGAACGATTAATGGTTTTGGAGAGCGCTGCGGCAACGCAAATTTGTGTTCGGTGATACCTGCGCTTAAACTCAAGATGGATATTAATTGCGTATCAGACGAGCAGTTAAGCAAATTAACTGAAGTCTCGCGATTCGTGAGCGAGACGGCCAATCTATCTCCTGAGTCATTTATGCCTTATGTGGGGTTATCCGCTTTTAGTCATAAAGCAGGGCTGCATGTGTCAGGAATGGCACGCTGGAAAGGCGCTTATCAGCATATTGACCCGGATTTGGTGGGCAACAACCAGCGCGTTCTTGTATCAGAACAGTCAGGACGAACCAATATCATTCAGCGAGCAAAGGAAATCGGCGTAGAGTTGACAACTAAGGGCCCTGAGGTTACGGCGCTATTGGAACAGGTGAAAGAACTGGAAAACCGCGGTTTTCAGTATGAAAACGCTGAGGCATCCTTTGATTTATTGGTGTATCGTATGGCGCCGGATTATAAAAAACCTTTTGAGTTGGTTGATTATATGGTGGTGGTTGAGAAATACCGCCGTATAGGTGCCGAACAACAACGAGACGGCATGCTTTCTGAGGCAATGGTAAAAGTTAAAGTCGGTGATAAACTGTTGCATACCGCGGCAGAAGGCGACGGACCGGTCAACGCTCTTGATAACGCCTTGCGTAACGGACTGCTAGAGTTCTATTCAGGGCTGGCAGATGTCAAACTTATGGATTATAAAGTGCGCATACTTGAGGAAAGCACCGGAACCGAGTCGCAAGTGCGCGTGTTGATTGAATCTACTGATGGCGTAAGACAGTGGCGCACAGTTGGCAGCTCAGCCAACATAATTGAAGCGTCATGGCTGGCATTAGCGGACAGCTTGGAGTACTGGCTGGTTACACATATCAATAATTGACGACTTGCTGAAAGAAAAAGTTTGTATGGATAATTTGGGATTGTCTTTGTGAATAACTGCTGAGGTGGAAAAATATGAGCGATGGGATTAAGAGCGCCCGTGATATTGCTATGGAGAAAATCGCGGCACTTGATGCGGTCACTTCTGATGAGCGGCTAAAATGGAAATACACGCCGGAAGGAGAGCAGGCTGCAATCAAGTATTTCAAGGACGGAGGCGATTTAGCAAGCGCCATTGCCGTATATCCGACTGATGCACAGTTGTTTGTCAAAACAGGTGCTGAGAAAGTACTTCTGGAGAATCTTCAGTTGCCACATAACGATATTATTTCGGTGCGCAATACTAAAGCAATAGACGCAATCATATCAATAAAAAGCGACAAAACATCTGCTGCTAAGATACTTGATCAGGCAAAGCATATATTAGAGCATTACACTGATCAAGGGGCAGACCAGCGCAAACAGGCTTATGAAATGCTCAAACAGCAGTTTGAAACTAGGCTTAAGCAAGCTGTAAAAAAGCAGCTTGGAACAAGCGCTGAAACAACGGATTTGGGAATAAAGGTAGAAACTTTACCACAATTTCAAGACGAATGGCGTCGTACCGTAGCCCAAATGGATGACCAGTATTTGAAGCTATTGAATGAGTTCAAACAGGAGTTGCGCCGTATAAAGTAGGCGCGGCGCGTGCAGTTATGAACGAAGAGGATAGGCTGCTCAATGCTATTGGGCACACCACAGTGCTGCGACGTCCGCGGCAGGCGTTGGCAACTTTTGGTGTGACTAATATCAGCTATTACATACTCAGTCATCCTGCATATGCTGAGCAGGAGATCGGCGAGACTGTTGTGCGCACCGGACGTGTCATTGCCAATCGCCCGCATATCGTGACGCCGTATTACTTGTCGCGCCTTGATGGCTTTTCAGTTGACGCGCGGCGTTACTTTAGTAAGCTTATTGAAGTGCATGGGCCTGATGCTCCTGGCGTCTATTATACATATCGCAATGAGCATCTCAACACCGATGTTGTCTCTGATTCCATTGATAAGGTAATAGATAGAATTAATGCCGAAATCGATGAGCGCAATGATCCTCTAGCGGCAGTTATACGCGGAGATGATACGCTGTGGGATGTGGCATTGATGAAATTCATCTTTGAGATAACTAGAGCTTCTGCTAATTGGAATATCAAAGAGCTTCGGGCGAGAGGGTTATTAGGAGTAGTAGACGGTATTCCCACAGGAGCGCGCGCGAATATTGAGACTATGTTTCACAGTCTGAAAGATGGTCTCATTGAGCCGCGTGAATTACAGTCGGAACTGGAGCGCTGGGGACTGTTCGAAGAATATCAGGATCGCTTTTTAGAGGTTTTCCGTCGTTAACTATGTTAATGCCTGTGAAAATTATGGCTTAATACAAATTCCTTGGAGTGAAGTGTGAATATATCTATTATTGAAGCTCGCGATCTTTCAGAAGGGTGGTTTCTTTGCCTGCGCAAAACTCTAAAGGAAGGCTATGAGTATAAAATTGAGCGCGGCAGCTATGCAGAGCAGCGACGCAGGGAATTGGATTTGGTGATGGTCAAAATTAAAGCACCTGGCACACGTCCTCTCACACCGGACGTGCCGGCAGGTATACCTGCACCCACGACCATGGAATATATTGAAAACTATTTGCCGTATCTGATGACGGCGCACCGCGCTGACGGCGAACAATATACATATGGACAGTACTTGGAACCGCAAATTGCTGAAGTGATTAAAATGTATAAGGAAAATGGATTTAATACGAATCAGGCGTATATGACAGTAGGCGATGGTGAATCAATATACCTACCTGACCCGCCATGCCTGCGAGGCATAGACACGCGTGTGCGCTATGGTAAATTGCATTTCATAGCATATTTTCGATCATGGGATTTATGGGCTGGGTTTCCGTCCAATTTAGCGGCTATGCAATTACTAAAAGAATATATGGCTCAGGAAATCGGCGTGGATGACGGCGAAATAATCGCTATGTCAAAGGGCATGCATCTGTATGAGTATAGCTGGGAGCTAGCACGTATGGTAACAGGATTAGATCCAGCATAATTTACGGCGCGAATATTTATTCTGCAGTTTAGATTTAGATAATGTTTTCAATAAATATCTGCACATATTGCGATGCATAGAATTTGAATGGCCGCAATAAAGAGCAGTGTTTTTGGCACAGTGTGTGACAATGCCTCACGGCTAGGAAAGCATGTTCTGCTGGATTGTCGTAGCCTATAGAGAAGTTTTGATCAAGCACTGAGCGGAGTATTTACAACTATTAGATCTTATCAAGCTTGGTAGGCCGGACGTCTGCGCATCAAGTCATTGTTCTGTGCCGCCTTGGCTGAGGAGATAGTGGACAGAGTCAGGGTATAGGTATGAAACAGAGACAACAAGTTGTCAACACCCTGTTTGAACAAGGGCAAAACTAACCATGGTTTCCCGTCTAAAACCTACAAAGTATGTTCGGCGTTTTATTCGGTAGAGGCTACCTAGAACACTCTTACTATGACATACATATCTCCGCAGCGGTCGCCTTCTTGCTTTCCCATTCCCTTGAGGCGGATACGCGTGCCGGAAGTAGTGGCGGCAGGGATTTTTACCATTAGTTTTTTCCTTTCTTTCTCTTGTTTTATTGTCACCTCTTTTTCAACGCCAATTTCAGCCTCTTTTGCTTTTAAGCGGATTTCAGTCTGAGTGTCAAGATTTTTTGGCGGATCAAGATTTACACCGAAGAGTTTTTTAATAAAAAACCGCGCCATTTTGCCGCCGAGTCCGGAGCCAAAGGCTACGGCTGTTGCCTGCGCTGGTGTATTGCCATCCTGATGACAGCTGGCGCTATTGGAATAATAAGTCTTGAATACTACGTGTTGCCCATTGAAAAAGGTGCTGTTTAGGAAATCATCATCAAATCGCAGCCCTGCTTGGCGGAACATAGCGGCAATGTCAGTATATACTGCCTGATTACCAAAGCTGTCGCGGAAAATATCTGACTGGTTGTAATTGCCGAAACCGGTCCCCAAAGACCCTTTGCCGGATAAGTCATATTGATGCCGCTTATCTGGATCGCCAAGTACTGCATATGCTTCGTTAATTTCCTTAAATTTCAGCTCGGCTTCTTTCTCGTCGCCAGGGTTCTTATCAGGATGGTATTTGAATGCAAGTTTGCGAAAAGCGTCTTTAATCTCATTAGGTGAAGCGTCATCGGAGACGCCAAGTACTTCGTAATAATTTTTCATTTGACTTATCCAATACATTTTACTTAAAAATAGATTATATGTCTAAGAGCTTACAGTTGACAATTTTGAATTGAAGATACACAAATGATATAACTGGACACTACTAAGTCTATGATGAGATAAGCACAACGAATGACAAGCGGCAAACGCAAGTTGTCAAGAGGGGTATTCTTTGCTAAACTAGCTATTCGTTTGGGCCGCTAGCTCAATTGGCAGAGCAACTGACTCTTAATCAGTAGGTTTCGGGTTCGAGTCCCGGGCGGCTCATTTTAGGCACAAAAGTAGCTTGCAGGCTATAAAAAACGTGGTTAGAAACCAACTGATTGGACAAAGAAATTACGCACAACAACGAATAACTAGAAACCAACTGATTAGTCCGCTCAAGCGTATTATTGGAGATGTCGATTTATGGGGCAGAATGGATGCCTTTCTAAATATTTCAGACGCTAATGGGTATTCGCCTAATACGATTAGCTCGTATCGCAATCTACTTACACATTTTATAAGATTCATGAATTCTCAAGGGGTGACATACCCGGATGAGGTTATGGAGCAGCATATTGTCGCTTACATAATCCACAGAAAGAGAACTTGCAACGGTGTGTCTGTAGGAACATATTTCCGCCATGTTAGAGCGTGGTTTAACTGGATGCGAGATCCACACCGGGGGATCATCCAAACGTCTCCATTTGACGGACTTAAAACGCCGCCTACACCAAAGACAGTTATAAAGCCGCTTACCGGTGATCAAGTGCAACGTATAATGTCGTTTTGCACTGATTACTTCCGCGGTGCGAGAGATAAAGCGCTTGTAATGCTCATATACGATTCAGGACTACGGCGCAGCGAGCTATCTAACATCAAACTCGAAGATATAGACCTAAAACGCGGAGCAATTAAGATTATGGGCAAGGGCGCACGCGAGCGATATATTGCTATTGGAGATGTGACTAAAAAGGTATTATTGTCTTACCTATATCGACGCACAGATAATTTGCCATGGTTATTTGTAACGCAGAAAGTAGAAAATAGAGCGCAAATGTCACCCGGTAATATCTCGCAGATTATCAGTGATTTGATGCGTTGCGCAGGAATAACCGGCGTGAAACTCGGACCGCATACATTGCGACATAGTTTTGCTACAGCATCAATCCGTAATGGAGCTAACCTATTCCATGTGCAAAGTTTATTGGGACACTCTACGCTTGACATGACGCGCCGATATGCCGCTACTGTAGATAGCGAAGAAGCAGTAAGGCAGCATCATAAATTTAGTCCTGCGGATCGGTTAAAGAGATAGATAAAAGCAAAGGTCGGATTACTTCTATAATCCGACCTTTGAACGCTTTAATTACCGTGAATGAGCTATGCGCGCGCTAAGGTTTTCTTTACGCTGCGCGATGCGCTGATTTTAGCTGTTGTTTTACCATTGCCGTTACTGTTGTTATTGGCTTTAGACTTAGATGCGACAGCTTTAACAACAACTGTCTTAGCTTTGGTTTTAGCAAGTGCTTTTTGTTTGGCCAACTTGCGCGCGTCTGCGGCCTTTTCAGCGCGAATTACCCTAGCAACCCATTTTTCACTCGCTGCGAGTTCTTCAGGGCTGAATATTTCTTTTCGTATCGCCTGCCATTCGTCTTCCGGTAATAGTACGTCTGCCTTATTCATCTGTGAACACCTCCAAATCTATCTTTGAAGTCCTTTAGGTTTCTTTCGGCCTGCTTCTTCTCAGACTCCGGGATTAAATCCGTGTCTTTACGGAAGTGATGCAACAGAATAAATTTATTATCATACCAAGCCGCAAATAGTATTCTATCAGGTTGAGGGCGTAACTCCCAAATCTCCCCGCGGACTTTAGCCATTTTAGGCCTGCGATCACTTAATCCCATTTCAGCCAGATAATCAATGTGTCGATTTATCTTAGCCGCTAAGGCTCGCTTGTCGTCATCCGGACTCTTTTCCAACGCACGGATATATTTCTTCATCGGCTTTTCGCCGTTTTTGTCCTTATAAAAAATAACTTGATACATTTTCTTGTTCATTAAACACCTCTTTTTAATCCTTAAAAACAGGGGGGCATAAGAAAATACATTTTATCCAATGTAAAAAGTGGGGCGTGATCAAAATACCGCTATCTGAAATCAATCGCATATTAACCGAACGCGGCGACAAAGCATTAACACCGGAGCAATCAACAAATACATCTTGGCTATGTAGGAGTTAAAATATGACTGTAAAGACTATCAATGCAACAAAATCCACCAATGAAGCTACCAAGCGCAGATCTACGCGCAAAACTAAACGCAAAACGACGCCGAAGACTAGCGTACAGACTGCGTATTCCGAGCGTAATGACAGCGTACAGAGCACGTACTCTGAGCGTAAAGACAGCGTACAGAGCACGTATTCTGAGCGTAATATTACGCCTGATGAGGTTAAAGACGCCGCGGATCCCGAGACAGGCGCTTTATCGGCATTAGTTGAAACGCCGGAAGTCGATTTAAGCAAGGCTACCGACATATCAAACATAACGCCGTTATCATCTGAAATCACCGTCGCAACGCCTGCTGAAGCAGTAAAAGCGGCCGAGCCAATCGCAATTACGCCGTTTGTCGCGCCCGCAGAAGAAGATGAAGCGCCGCGACCGGAATATAGCCGCGACACGGAAGACGGCAACAGCGGCGACTACAGCGATGAAAACAGCCAATCCTACAAGATACGCGGACTAGCAGAACTATTGAGCATAGTATTAGGCGGGATTGACGGATTTTTAACTGCTATAGCATATTGACTTATCATAGACTATCATGTAGGCTGTAATCACTAGGAGGTGATTACGAATGGCATTACCGGTATCAAATGATTTACGCAGGGCGATTGTAATTCATAAGAAGAATAAT
>WRDV01000017.1 GCA_009779655.1 Dehalococcoidia bacterium | reverse complement strand
TGTTGCGCGTTAGCGCGATAGCGGGAGAGCCGGTGAGGCTGGCGGAAAGTGTGATTGTATTGGAATGCTCAGCCCATGCGGATCCGTCTTTGTTTATAGTAATAGTAGATGTATTAGTGTCCGGACGCACAGTTATCGTACTCTGTGCATACATATATAGATCTGATGTTGAATATGCCGTAATAGTCACCGTACCGGGGCTTAACCCTGTCACCAGTCCTGTTGCGTCTACCGAAGCTATATCAGAATTACTACTCGTCCAGATAAGGCCAGTTTGGGTAGTCGATCCGGGTTCAAAAATAGGCGTGAGCTGCTGAGTTTGCCCAACATCAATCGTAGCACTGACCGGACTTATCTCTAGACTGAGCAGAGGTACAAGCGAGCCGCCATAAATAAAGAATGTTGTGTTGTGAGGATATGCAATCCCGTCCACAGTGACATATAAGTAGTATTTACTTTCGGAAGTAAGAAGAGTGCCAATCTCTATTTCGCTTATAACGCTACCGGAGTTAATGGTTTCCGTTTTGGATATGCCTGTGAAATTGCCGTATTCGTCCATAATACGTACTGTTGTTGAGTTCGCGCCATCAAGATTCATATATGATATGCGCGCATTAAGCAAAAGGTTGTCCAGATAAACAATTTGAACATCAGATATATACGGAACAGCAACGTTTATAGTCGTGGTGGTACTGCCGGTCGCAGTTCCGCTTACTACATTCGATTTATAAGGGCCGCTATATTCAGCTGTAAGAGTCAGTCTATCAGTCATTCCGTTAGCCGCATTTGGCGGCACCAAAACGCTTACCGTAACGTTAATCGTATCTCCGCCCGCAAGAAGCAGACTGTCCGGGTTTACCGAAGTGACCCATCCATTCTGTGACGACACAGAAAGCACTATGTCGAGTTCTTCACCCGCTAAACAATCAATAAGCATATTATCGAGAGTAAAGTTGTATGAGACAAGAGCGCCTGGCGGCGCGGTTCTGCCGCCCGGTGCGATAATTTGCAGTTCCCCCGGTTCGGAAAAGGATTCCAGCATCTCTATTGTGTATCTGCCTGAGCTGGGTATAGCAATCGCATTTTCCCCGCCGTTTCTGTCACCCCACTGCAAATAGTAACCTGTGTCTATTGTAGAAGTATTGGGCGGGCTAGGATGCGTTGCGCCAGTTAAATTGTTACCGTCTATGCAAAGTGTTCTTCCTGCAAGATAGCCTGCCGCATAATAGTAAGTAGGGGGAGACATATCCGTTCCGCGCAGGGTCATAATGCCATCCGTTATGCTGTTATAACAAAACACAGCACCATTGGCAATGTTTATATCCCCATAAGTCCGGTCGAATCCGCGAAAATAGACATCGCCGCCTACATAAAGGCGGACATTGTCAAGCGATGTTCCGGTATTATTTATGATCTCTACAGTACGGGTGTATGATATATCGCCCTTTCCAAGACGGAAAGTCTCAAGGATAACAATGCCACTGGCGACTCCGGTACCGGTCCATGTGCGCGTGATACTCTCAGAGCCGTCGACGCCGACTACCTTCGTCCCCAACGAAATAGTGCAACCCTCGAGACCGCCGGCAACATCAGTTGCAAAATACCCGCCGCGCATGAGCCGAGTATTGCCATTAAAAAGAGCAAGTCCATTACCCTGAGTCGTGCTAAAATACGTGCGCTGCCAAGCATAAACAGGATTATCTCCGACACCCAGCCCCCACCTCCGCGGAGAAACGCCGCCGCTAACGGTAATGGTCACCTCAAGCAGGTCCCCGTTGAGTTCATTACCTCCGAGAATATTCGGCCCTGTTGCCGCGTATACAGGCTGTACAGTTTGTATAGGCGCGGAGAAAAACCCCAGTATCATGATCAGCGATAGAAATACCATTAGCGTCTTGTTAAAAAATCTGGTCACTCGAATTTCCCTCTCTTTAGTTCTGTTATATTACTTAACAAAAAAGCGCAACCGCCTTATCGCCGTCCTGGTATTACAGCAACCGCAATAAGCTATAAATCTGCAGGACATTCTACATATTTATATTTGCAACGTCAAACTGCGCACTACTGCCGTGACAAATCAAACAGAACACTCCGAAAATCAGCGGTCTGGTATATTTATGTGCATTTCCAAGCACACATCAAGTATATGTATTGGCTAAACACATACATGACTGAGCATGGCTTGACCTTAGATAATATATGCACACTAGGTATACGATAAAGCTGCAGCGTACTGTTAAGACCGGCTATTAAAAGTGTTGAGTGCTTTGGAGCGGCGAAATTGAACGCCCATGA
Source organism: Dehalococcoidia bacterium (assembly GCA_009779655.1). Taxonomy (GTDB): domain Bacteria; phylum Chloroflexota; class Dehalococcoidia; order Dehalococcoidales; family UBA1222; genus WRNG01. The sequence goes on along the minus strand of WRDV01000017.1, from coordinate 12,258 downwards.
ACAGGCAATGGAGAGGCGCTGCAATGCGCTCTGTCAGAATACCTAGTCGTTCTTGACAGATGTTCGCATTAGGCGAATCGTGTTGTGGACTAAAGTTTGTGCTATAGGCTGTGTGGACACACAGCCTATAGCACAAACCACCCCTTGGAGAGGTGGTCATGACTTACATCCTTAGCCAGTTGAGTAACCGATCTCAAGGCTTTCTGTTAATAGACTTCCTGCGAAATAGAAAACACACGTATAAGCTTGACCAATAAATCACGAGATACTGCCAAGTTATTCTTTAATTTCGCGAGAAGTCTATTATTCACTCAAGGCGCGCGTCGCTTAATTCCCAATGTAATCGTTAATAGCAGCGCGCAGAGTGCCCACTGCTAACTCAGCACAATGACGATCTTCCTCAGGCAGGCCTTGTAATTCATCCAGCACACCCTGCGCCGTAATCGCCAAAGCTTCCTCAGGTGTTTTGTTCCGTGCAAGTTCTGTGATAATACTGCCGCAGGCAGTGCAGGTAATACACTCATCACATGTAAATGCGGCATTCACTATCCGGCCATCACTTATTTCCAACCAGATAGACATCATCTCGTCATAATCATCTGTAACAATACCGAAGCAGGAATGCTTCTTAATCTCAGCTGCATTACGCGGGAAAACCATATGGTCAGCCGCTACCTCCGAATATATCCGGCTATAAGTCTGCTTAAGCGCAGCCCAGTACCGATCTAATGCACCGTCGCCTGTATGCTGTTGAGTCATACCTTACACCGCCTAATCATAATATTACTGCTCCCATTATAAACTGCCGCCAATGTAATTAAAGGGCAGTTATTCGAAATACTAGCTCCCGCCATTGAATTTGTTTGTTATCGGCAACCTGCGGTCGCGTCCGAAAGCGCGCGCGGTTATCTTAATGCCGGGTGGAGATTGCCGGCGTTTATACTCGCTGTCATCCACCAATCGCACCGCCTGACGCACAACCGCCTCGTCCAATCCCATCTTTACCATCTGCTCCACGCTCTTATCTTCTTCCACATAGGCTTTGAGCACTTGGTCTAACACGTCATACGGCGGAAGATTGTCGCTATCGCGCTGGTTATAACGCAGTTCCGCAGAAGGCGGTTTATCTATTACCGACTGCGGGATGATATCGTATCCGGCACAAGCATTACGATATTCAACCAGCTTGTATACCAGCGTCTTAGGCACATCCTTCAGAATTGCAAACCCGCCGGCCATATCTCCGTAAAGGGTTGCGTACCCGGTTGCCATCTCGCTTTTGTTGCCGGTCGGCAGCACCAACCAGCCGAATTTATTGGATAACGCCATAACATAGTTACCGCGAATTCGCGCCTGAATATTCTCTTCCGTAGTATCCGATATTGTCTCATAGAATACATCTTCCAGACTATCGAGATACGATTGGAAAGTCTTCTCTATCGGCAAAGAAATAAGCTTAATCCCCAGATTGCGCGCCAGCAGACCGGCGTCGGTTATACTGCCTTCAGAGGAAAAACGAGACGGCATTGAAATACCCACAACATTGTCTTTCCCCAATGCATCCACGGCAATAGCGGCCACAAGGCTGGAATCCACTCCGCCGGACAGACCAAGCACCACTTTCGTAAAACCATTTTTAAGGATGTAATCGCGCGTGCCAAGAACAAGCGCCTTATATATCTCCTCATAAAGCGACTGTTGTGTCGCGTTACGCACCGGTATATCCGGCTTATCATCATTATCGAATTGCCGAGAGACCGCCACATGACTTACCTGCCATGTAGATGAAGTACTACCTTGACTCAACGCAGAATTAATCATCCGCGACCGCGCAACAGCCTCCGCATCAAGGTCCGCCACAATAAAGTCCTCAGCAAACTGCTGCCCGCGGGCTAAGATCTCACCATCCTCGTTCAGCACCAAACTATTGCCGTCAAAAACAAGCTCATCCTGTCCGCCAACCATATTGCTGTAAACCACGATAGCAGTGTTATTCCGAGCCTGCGCCGCAAGCTGCGCTGTACGTTCTTTCATTTTGCCGTAATAGTAAGGCGACGCGCTGATATTCAGAATCACCTCAGCTCCTGCGCGCGCCTGAATGCGCGCGGGGCCTTCAGCATGCAGGATATCGTCGCATATGTTAATGCCGACACCCACTCCGCCAATCATATACACCGGGCACTCAGAGCCGGGCTTGAAATAACGGTCTTCATCAAACACGCCATAATTAGAAAGAAATATCTTGCGATACGTTCCAATATGCTGTCCGTCATTGATAACGGCAGCGGCATTATACAGAGAGCCGCAGGATTCCACATGCCCCGCAACAACGCACAACTCTCTTGACGCTTGCGCCAGCTTATCAAGATACTGAAGATTGCGCTCTATGAACTGCGGTTTTAACAGCAAATCTTCCGGAGGATAGCCGCAAACAGCCAACTCAGGGAAAACTACCAAATCAACTTTCAGGCTGCGGGCTTCATCAAGTATGCGTAGCATCTTGCCCAGATTGCCCGCAAAATCGCCCACGGTAACATCCAGCTGCGCCATGCCTAAGCGTATAGCGCGCGATTGTTTGTTCTTCATATGTAATTATATCATTTTATCAACAAGTTGATACGCATCATCTTTACGGCATCAGCGTTTAATGAGTCAACTATCAACTTGTTAATCATGCATAACTGATGCAGCAGCTTGATAAGTAAGCGCCTGACATCTCGCTCAATAAAAGAGCATACCAAATCTATTACCTGTTCTAAAATATCATCGGCAACAGACTCTTTATATACGGCGTTTCCGGTACGTATATCTAATGCGCGAACTTGATCACAAAGTATAACGCCGGACGTTTGCATGCTGCCGTCAAGTTTAATATGAAACACATGCTCTTTATCCGTATTTGTTATAGGGCACACCACAGCCATCTTACAGTATTTATTATGGCCTGTTGACACTAAGTGATAAATGTGATAAAACAGTTGGTATGAAGCTAACAGAACAAGAGTATGAAAAAATAGCAGTTCATTTTCCGCGTCAACGCGGTAATGTAAAACACGAAAACCTCAAAACCCTTAATGCCATTTTGTACGTGACAGAGAATGGGTGCAAATGGAGAAGTTTAGCTAAAGAATTCGGTAACTGGAACTCCATATACAAGAAAGTCAACAGATGGGCTAAGAGCGGAGTTCTTGAACGAGTCTTTATTGCCCTGCAAAAAGACCAAACTATTCGTATCAAAATAGAGCACGTTTCGCTCGACAGCACCGGTATAAAAACCCACCCGGACGCCCATGGTGCTTTAAAAAAAGCGGGAAGCAATCTATTGGAAAAAGCTGCGGCGGACGGAACACAAAGCTTCATGTGGTTGCCGCAACTGATAAAATCCCGGTAGGCTTTCTGCTATCCGGCGGTGAAGCCGGCGATGCTCCCAAAGGACGGGAACTTCTTGAAAAACTTGGACATACCAAGAAAGTCATAGATTTGTTAATGGATAGGGCTTACGAAGGCGATGAAACCCGTGCTCCGGCAATTTCTCTGGGGCACAATCCTGTTGTGCCTCCAAAGAAGAATAGGCTTGGTCCTTGGGAGTACGATAAAGAGCTTTACAAAAAGAGAAACGAGGCGGAGAGGTTCTTCCGCAGGTATAAGCGTTTTCGCAGAATTTGCACTCGTTATGACGAACTTGATATTATGTTCGTAGCCTTCTTTATGCTGGCTCTTATCTTTGATATCATCACTTAGTGTCAACAGACTCTATATTTGTCGTTGCTTATGACCAAAGCCGGGCGCTTTCCTCTTTGTTCAAAACCTGCCTGCGGGTCAAAATCCATAGTAATAATGTCGCCCTGATTAGGAACATACGGCACTACCATACCTCTTTTCCTACAGGCTTACCCCAGTCATATTCTTCCGGGCTATGCAAAGACTCCTCCGATAGAATCTCATCAATCGGCTTTTTATAAAACTCTACAAGTCTCTCCTCAAGACTCTTTTTTGCACGACGCTTACGCCCGGCTCTCTTGATGATAATTAAATCGCCCTCAGCCGTTATTTCAACAGGATCATTCAAGTTATCTACTTCTTATGGATATGATTCCAATATCCGTTTTCATAATGCCACATTTCCCAATATACGCAATACTCTATGTTGTCCCCCATATAGTAATCCAGATACTGAGTTCCGTTATATGCCTCCATCATGAAATTATATGCTTCTCCACTGTTATCAAAATAGGCGTAACCGTTATAGTAATTTCCATTCCATGTCATATAATATGCCACGCGGTAAGGGAAACGGAATAATTGTATGATTCGAATTCCTCAATGGAGATTTCTTTTACAAAATAATGTCCATCAATATTACGGTAATCATCATACAAAAAATCCTTGTAATTCGGATCAAAATGGTAATACAGGGTGTTTTCGTAGTATGGTCCATCGCAAAAGTATAAAGCCCAACCAACAATCTCTACTTCATCACTTGACTCCGGACATATATAAAAGCTATTGGATCTATAACTGCCGTAATAAAAGTCTAGGATTACGTCATCAATATTGAATTTGGTCTTACTGCTTTTCACGCTGTATCTTAATGGCGCATCCTTGTGCGTTTCTTTGCCTAATTCGCTCTCGCCACATCCAATCAGTCCACTTGTCATCAAAGTCATAGCCAACGATACTGCAATTAATTTTGCCATAAGCTGCTTCATTTTATATCCCCCTTAATACAACAAAGCCGCCCCTGACATCCGTGTATGTTGCTCGGATATTCATCGGCGGCTGAAGGTCTGATTTATGGCTTCTATTCACAGAAAGCTCCTCGATCTTCGGTCGTATCAATAATATGCTATGTCTTCTTCATGTATTTATAACGATACCATACCTGTCACTAAATCAGTAAGCAGGTGTATGGGTCATAATAAATAGCACCGAAAATCACTTTTTGGAAATCGTCTCCAAGGAGTAGATAGTGGTAAAAGCAACAATGACAACCGGAAAAGAAGTCATCGCGAGGAGCAAACATACTGCGCCACATTAAGACAAGTAATGAGCTTGTCAAGGTTTTCCTTTAATTGTGATTCAAGCTTTTTGATTTTAGCTATTGCCGCACACATTCTGTCATTTACGTATTTGGCACGCTGTACTCCGTCATAAGATACACCCGCAGCTGACTCAAAAGCAGCGCGCAAGCTGATGAGTCTTTCTGTCTGGTTATCAACCTCCATTTTCAAAATAGTAAGATGTACTTTTGGGAAAAGCTGACGGTCTTATTTTTTATCCGCGGCGTCCGCTGATTTCCACGCCTGCGTCAACGCGGTAACGGCCGCAATAGCAGCAATACGCTTAGTATCGTCGAAAATCTCAGAGAGTTTGGCCTCTAACGGCTTTTCGCATTCCATGATGTTCTTCATGTTGTCCATAAGTGTCGTTTCACGATCAAGAAAATGCGTGCTGAAATCACCTGACACAAAATTAGCATTCGACATGACTGCCTTATGGAATGGGATATTGGTTTTCACGCCGACAATAATGTATTCATAAAGAGCGCGCTTCATACGCGCGATGGCCTCGCTGCGGTCTTTACCCCACACAATCAACTTGGAAATCATGGGGTCATACATATACGGAATTGTGTAACGCGTATGTACGCCGGAATCGACACGGACACCGATACCGCCGGGCGAGCGATACCCGCGCAATTTACCGGTGGAAGGAGTAAAATCCGCCAGAGGATCTTCAGCGTTGATGCGACATTCAATCGCCCAGCCATTAAGTTTGATATCTTCCTGTTTGAATGAGAGCGGCGCGCCTTGCGCTATGCGAATTTGTTCCTTAACAATATCAATACCCGTAACCATCTCAGTCACAGGATGCTCAACCTGCACGCGCGTATTGGCTTCCATAAAGTAGAACTCTCCGTTTGAGAAAATGAATTCTACCGTACCGGCGCTTTCATAATTCACCCACTTGCCTACTTTAACGGCAACTTCTCCCATTTTGCGCCTTAGTTCAGGCGTAATAGCAACGGAGGGGCATTCTTCAACCAACTTTTGGTAACGGCGCTGTATGGAGCATTCGCGCTCGCTAAGGTAAACCACGCTGCCATAGCTATCGCCCATAATTTGAAATTCAATATGACGCGGCTCGCTGATAAAACGCTCAATATACACATCCGGCACGCCGAAAGCCTTATTCGCCATATTCTGCGAGCCCGTAATTGCCTCTTCAAGTTCGGCCTGACTGTTAGCCACCTTCATGCCGATACCGCCGCCGCCGCCGCACGGCTTGATAATCACAGGATAACCCACCTGAGCCGCAATCATCTTCGCCTGCGGCAAATTATTCACGATCTCATCGCTGCCCGGCACAACCGGCACGCCGGCTCTTTGCATCTCCTGACGAGCAGCAATCTTATTGCCCATCAATTCCAATACTTTGCTAGAAGGACCGATGAATTTTATACCGGCTTCTTCACAAGCAATGCTAAAATTGGCGTTCTCTGATAGAAAGCCGTAGCCCGGGTGAATAGCCTGCGCCCCGGTTGCTACCGCAGCCTCGACAATTTTATTTATGTTAAGATAACTCTCGGCGGCCTTAGCTTGACCGATATAGCAGGCCTCGTCGGCATATTTGGCAAATAAGGCATTTTTATCAGCTTCGGAATAAACTGCAACCGATTGAATTCCCAGCTCGCGACAAGCGCGCATGATACGAATAGCGATTTCTCCGCGGTTAGCGACAAGAATCTTATTAATCATCGGATTCCACAATCATAAGCACATCTTTAGCGCTTACGAGTTCACTTTCACGAACAAACACTTCTTTTACGACTCCGTCACACGGAGCACAAATATCAGATGCCATCTTCATCGCTTCAATAGTGGCTACCACACCGCCCTTCGCCACGCTTGCGCCAGCCTTAACGCGAACAGACAAAATCATGCCGTTCATCGGAGCTAGTACAGCGCCTTTATGATCCGCGCTGGCCTTCGGTTTAGCGGAAGATGTTTCCGTCACTTCACCGGATACCGGCGAGACTTTAACCTTAAACACTTCTCCGTCCACATCAACGCTGAACTCTGTGGGCATTGAGCCTGACGGCACCGCCGCAGGAGCCGCCGATACCGCTTGAGGCTGAGCAAGAGGTTCTTCTTTCATTTCACCGCGCAGGAATTTGACAGCGATCTCAGGATACATGGCATAAGTCATTATGTCTTCTTCGCTATTAGCAATTCCAAGTTTCTGTGTTTCTTCCTTAGCCTTATTCATTTCCGCAGGCAGTAAATCTGCCGGACGCACGGTAATGGGCTTTTCTTCGCCTATGACAGCGCTGCGTACGCTCTCGTTTACCTCGCCGACCGCAGCACCATAAAGGCCTAGTAAATAGTTCTTTGTTTCGCGTGTCACCTGCTTATAACGCTCGCCGCTAAGCACGTTAAGCACGGCCTGCGTGCCAACCACCTGGCTTGTAGGCGTTACTAGCGGAGGATAACCCAAATCAGCGCGTACGCGCGGCACTTCAGTATACACATCATGCAGGCGATCCAGCGCCTTCTGCTCGCGCAGCTGGCTCACCAAATTTGATATCATGCCGCCCGGGATTTGATGCAGCAGTACAGATGCGTTCGGGCGCGTAACCTCTGCCGTGAACAGCATTCGATACTTATTGCTCAGGTTAAGAAAATAATCGTTAATTTCATTCAATTTGGCCAGATCGAGACCGGTATCGTAAGGCGTATCCTGCAATGCAGCCACGACACTCTCTGTAGGAGGCTGCGATGAGCCCCAGCCAAAAGCCGAGAACGCTGTGTCCAACACGTTTGCACCGGCGCAAGCAGCGGCAAAATAGCTGATAGGCGCCATGCCGCTTGAACAATGCGAATGCAGTACAATAGGAATCTGTACCTTTTGCTTAATGGCTATAACGAGGTCGTTTGCCGCCTGCGGCGAAATCAACCCGGCCATATCTTTGATACATATGGCGTCACTCCCAATGTTCTCCAGCTCCACTGCCATTTCAGCAAAACGCTCCAGAGTATGTACCGGACTTGTGGTATAACAAATAACACCCTGCACAGTGCCGCCGAACTCTTTGACAGCGCTGATAGAAGCGCGCATGTTGCGTATGTCATTGAGAGCATCAAAAACACGGAAGACATCCACGCCGTTCTTTACAGACAAGCGTACAAATTCGCGTACCACATCGTCGGCATAATGACGATAGCCAACAAGGTTTTGTCCGCGTAAGAGCATCTGCAAGCGTGTATTCTTTACTTTATTGCGAATAGCGCGTAAGCGCTCCCAAGGATCTTCATTAAGAAAACGAATGCAGCAGTCGAATGTAGCGCCGCCCCACACCTCCAAAGAGTAAAAGCCAACTTTATCTAACTCATCCAGTATGTCCAGCATGTCGCGAGTGCGCATGCGTGTAGCTATCAGAGATTGATGCGCATCTCTTAATGTCGTATCGGTAATCATTGTAGCCATAAAATCACTCCTTGCTATATGTTATATTTATGAACGACCCCGCAGCAAAGCTACGAGGTGTTAGACCCGCCTGAAAACAATAATTGTATATTTTATCGTAACGCTCATTTATCGGCAAGTGTTCGTTTTCTTGTTTGAAAATAGATGGAAATCGGCAAAAACAACATCCTATTGTGCGTTTTCGCTGTTGCTAGAACTGTATTACTCTACACGCTGCTGCAGAATAATACTTATCAAGCCTCTCCGCATTTACCAAAACAAGGGGTTAACCAAGTATTTCGCGCCCAAGCCCGACGTAATTTCAAGCGATAGGAAATGGTGGGTAGTAGAGGTCTCGAACCTCTGACCTCAGCGATGTCAACGCTGCGCTCTAACCAACTGAGCTAACCACCCGCAGTGCATTATCTATATTGACGACGACAGCTCTTTGGAAGTAATGACTCGCGCAAGCGCCGCCGCCGCTCCGGCTTTCACAATATCGCCGGCAATAAAAGGCAACGCTCCGGCAGCAAAAACGGAGGCGATTGTAACTGCGTCGCCGCCTATGCTGCTCATCCAGAAGCCAAGCCATAACATACCGGGCAGGTATACCAATACTAAGCCGGCAAAAAGCATCAAGCCAAACATCTTGCCAAAGCTACGATACTCCGGTTTGCGATCAATAACATAGCCGAGGAATAATGCCGCCAAAACAAAACCGACAAGATAACCGCTTGTTGCGCCAAAGCCGCTTGTTAATCCGCTAAACCAAGGGACTCCGGCAAGACCCAGCACGGCATATATCGCCATACTGGCGCCGCCCCATCTACGCCCTAACAACACGCCTGCCATCAGGACAGCAAAAGTCTGACCTGTAAAAGGTACCGGAAAGAAAGGAATTCGCACCTGCGCTAGCAGCCCAATCAAACACGCCGTCAAAACGGCACCGGTAATCTTCCAAAGCATACCGGCACTCTTCCACCGGTGAAATACGCCATTGCGAGCTTGATTTAAAGCAGTTGTAATGTTTTGCATATATACTCCTAAAATGCTATTAACAATAAAATTGCCGATTAACGAGGCTTGCGCACGCCAATTAAGGCCACTTCTACATTACGCCCGCAGTGCGCGCAAACAGTATTGACAGTAACAGCCTGATTCATAACACGCTCAATGACGGCAGAAACCATGGAATCTATATTATCCAGCCTGTCATCAATCATATCCAACCGCTGCTGTAATTTCTCTGCGGTTGGCGCCTCTTTTCCCTTCATTTCTTTTGCCATTGCCGCTCCCCTTGGCTTTGAATGCCACATTATAAGCGAGGCCAATCGTTAGTGTCAAAGAATAGACCCGCAAGCGCCTCTTGATAGGTCAATCACCGCAGAACACATTCGTCCGTCCTGTGTTTGAGACACCTGCGGCATGAACCCTGCCGTAGATTTAGCCTAAACTCTTCAGCAGGTTACCCATTTCAATAGCTGATGCCGCTGCGTCAGAGCCTTTGTTGCCCATCTTGGTTCCGGCACGCTCAATAGCCTGCTCTAACGTATCGGTCGTGATGACGCCATTGATAATCGGTACACCGGTCTTAAGCGCTATACTGGCAATGCCCTTATTGTACTCAGAAGCCACATACTCAAAATGAGGCGTGCCTCCTCGAATAACCGCTCCCAGGCAGATAACGGCACTGTACTTATTTGTCTGAGCCATTTTAAGAGCTATCAATGGTATTTCAAAAGCTCCCGGCGTCCATGCGACATCACAGTCATCCATGTTTACGCCATGGCGCGACAATGCGTCTTTAGCGCCATCAAGCAACCGTCCGCTGATAAACTCGTTAAAACGCGAGATAACTATCGCAAATTTAAGACCCGCCCCGGCTAAACTGCCTTCAAATGTTTTACTCATGTAGTCCCTCCTTATTCCGCACCGCACAGCTGCACGGCGCATCATCTGTTATTTTCAACACATGTCCCATTTTGGTTTGCTTAGTTGATAAATATACCCTATTATACGGATTCGGCGACACAATGATCGGCACTGTCTCAACTACCTTCAGTCCATAACCATCTAATCCAACAACTTTTTTTGGATTATTGGTCATTAGACGAATCTCGCTCAAGCCAATATCAGCCAATATCTGCGCCCCAATGCCGTAATCGCGAAGATCAGCACCAAAACCAAGCTTTAGATTGGCCTCCACCGTATCAAGACCTTTGTCCTGCTCAGCATAAGCGCGCAATTTGTTATGGAAACCAATACCGCGCCCTTCCTGCCGCATATAAAGAATCACACCGCGCTTCTCGTCCGCCACCATTTTCATGGCCATATCCAATTGCTCTCCGCAATCACAGCGCTGACTTCCGAAAACATCTCCTGTAAGGCATTCGCTGTGAACACGCACCAATACAGGCTCGTCGCTGCGGATATCGCCCATGACCAGCGCCAAATGTTCCCCCGACTCAATATCACTCTTATACGCCAGCGCCCTAAACTCACCGTAGCGCGTCGGCAGCTTGGCTTCGGTAACCATATGCACAAGCTTCTCATGGCGGCGACGGTAAGATATAAGATCCGTCACAGTTATAATCTTCAGATCGAGCTTTTGAGCAAGTACCTCAAGCTGCGGCAAACGCGCCATGCTGCCGTCATCATTCATAATCTCACAGCACACCCCGGCAGGATACAGCCCCGCCAGCCGTGCCAAATCCACTGTGGTTTCAGTATGCCCTGCGCGCACCAGCACTCCGCCGTCGCAGGCCCGCAGCGGGAAAATATGCCCCGGGCGGACAATATCGCCCGGCTTGATGTTGGGGTTTATGAGCGCCTGAACAGTAACGGCTCTGTCCTGTGCCGATATACCGGTGGTCACGCCGTCCTTAGCTTCTACAGAAACTGTAAATGCCGTTGTATGCACCGAAGTATTATCCGTCACCATGAGAGGAATGTTAAGCGCATCCAGTCGCTCGCCTGTCATAGGAGTGCAAATCAAACCGCGCGCATGAACCGCCATGTAGTTTATTGCCTCAGGCGTCACTTTCTCCGCGGCCATTATAAGATCGCCCTCATTCTCGCGGCCTTCATCATCAACCACAATGATGAATTTTCCGGCTTTAATATCGGCGACAGCTTCATCAATTGTCGCAAATCCCATAATACCCTCTTTTCTAGTTCTTTATCTAAACAAACCCGTGCTCACGCAAAAATTCCATACTGATGTTACCATTTCTGGGCAAACAATTGAATTGTTCTACGTATTTAGCGATAATATCAGCTTCCAAATTTACGACATCACCGGAATGCGCTTGTCCCAATTTAGTATTTTGCCGCGTGAACCCTACAATCGAAACGCCAAAGCTCTGTTCCATACGCTGTGTCACCGTCAAGCTAACGCCGTCTATGGCAATAAAGCCTTTTTCCACTATGTAACGCATCACACTAATCGGTGCTTCAATGTCAATCAGCAAAGACGCCTCACGCGGCATGACGCTCTTTATTCGCCCCACGGTATCCACATGACCCTGCACAAGATGTCCGCCCAATCCTTTGCTAAGCGTCAGCGCACTTTCCAAATTGACCGAGGCACCATACTGTAGCTCTCCTAAATTAGTGCGCCGCAACGTTTCTTCCATTATGTCAACATCAAATGAATGCGCATCAAACCTTGTGACAGTAAGGCATACGCCATTGACTGCAATACTGGCACCTATTTCCGCATTTCGTAATACCTTGTCGGCAGATAAGGACAAGCCGCTATTGGTGACTGATAAAACCCGCCCCATTTCTTCA
>WRDV01000016.1 GCA_009779655.1 Dehalococcoidia bacterium | reverse complement strand
TGCTAGCCACAGCTTTGAAAGAGCGCTTTCAGCGTGCGATGATGTCGTCATATTAGAACGCGGGCGAATTGTTTACCAAGAGCGTGCTTGTAATCTTGATTTGGCGATTCTGCAACAGAAGTATGCCGAGAATACCAAGGCGGTAAAGTAGTGAGTTTTTGGTCGCAAGTAGTTGCCATTACTAGAAAAGATATTCTCTCAGAATTACGCACGCGCGAGATTATCACATCGATTCTAGTTTTTGCTGTACTGGTATTGGTAATTTTCAATTTCACATTTAATCCCGATCAGGCAATGATGGCGCGAATAGCGCCTGGTATCTTATGGGTAGCATTTGTTTTTTCAGGAGTGTTGGCACTTAACAGGGCATTTATTCCTGAGAAAGAGGAAAACTGCTTAGAAGGGTTGATGTGCTGCCCTGTAGAACGTGAAGCTATCTATATAGGCAAAGCTCTAGGCAGCCTGTTTTTCATGTTGTTGGTGGAGGCGGTGATACTGTCGGTATTTGCCTTGCTTTTTAATGTGTCCGTGTTTCAGTTAGAAATAATAACTGTAACATTTTTTGCGACAATCGGGTTTGTGGCTGTCGGTACTTTATTTTCTGCTTTGGCGATTAATACGCGGGCGCGCGAGATGGTGTTACCCATACTGTTTTTGCCTATTATTACCCCGGTTATCATAGCAGCTGTCAAAGCTTCGGCTTTGGCGCTTGAGGGCAAAAGCTGGGCAGATATGACCCCATGGTTGGTGATTTTAATAGCATTTGATATGATTTTCACAGTGGTGTCATTCCTGGTTTTTCCGTACATAATTGAGGAGTAATGGAGGGTTAAGACTTTGAGAACTAAAATTCTGCTGCTGATAAGCGCGCTGCTGTTTTTGGCGGCATTGGCTATGGTTTTCGTGTTTGTACCCACTGAGGATAATCAAGGTGTAGTACAACGCATTTTTTATTTTCATGTGCCGGTAGCCTGGGTAGCCTTTTTTGCCTTTTTTGTCACTTTCGTGGCTAGTATTTTATATTTGGTGAAACGCAGTATTATTTGGGATATGGCGGCCTGCGCGTCAGCGGAAATAGGGCTGCTTTTTACAACATTGATTCTCATTACCGGCTCAATCTGGGCGCGTCCTATCTGGGGCGTATGGTGGGATTGGGATGCGCGCCTGACGTCATCACTGGTATTGTGGCTCATTTATGTAGCCTATTTCATTGTTCGAGCGTATATCGGCGAAGAAGAACGTCGGGCTCGTTTTGCTGCGGCAGTTGGAATTGTTGGTTTTGTAGATGTGCCTATAGTGGCGCTGGCAGTAGAGTTTTCACGGACGCTGCATCCGCGGCCAAATATTTTTAATGGCGGCTTATCTGAGTCCCCGCCCATGTTGGCAACGCTTCTGCTGAGCATTGCGGCATTTACGGTATTATATTTGTTGTTTATGGTTGTTGGTATGCGCATCAAAGAAGACGAGCGAGAATTGATAAGCCTCAAAGAGGCGGTGAAGGAGTAATATGGAAAGCGGCGAAAATTTATGGTATCTATTTGCGGCTTACAGCATTATTTGGCTGGCTGTTTTCGGTTATGTGTTTGTGCTCATTCGGCGCGAGAAAGCTATTCGACGCGATATTGCCATACTTAAAGAAAAGCAGGGGCAACCCGACTCAGAGTTTGACAGATAAAAACACCTGCTAGCGACCTCGGCATTTCACACATTCTTTTTGGCGCTGACAGTTGTTTTTGAAGAGCGCAATGGTGTTAGTTCCAGCGGTAAGCGTTGAAGCTGCGCCGTCGATAGAACCACCCCGCCGCGGCCCCAAAGATCAATCCCCCTAAATGTGCTTGCCAAGCAACATTCAAGTGCAGCATGATCTCCATAAGGGAGATGATGACAAAGTTGGTCAGCACTCCTATCCATAATGGCACCGGAATGGGTATAGGGAAGAAAACGACTTTTGTCTGAGGGCGTAATACTGCTAACGCTCCGCCTAGCGCGAAAATAGCCCCGGACGCGCCAATAACAGGAGCATTGGTGTCCCTAAGCAAAACATATGCTAGGCTGCCGATTATGCCGCCTATCATGTATAACAGCCAAAAGCGCTGCACTCCCAGAATGCGTAAAATAGCGCTGCCAAAGAAATACAAGGCCCACATGTTGAATAGGATATGGGTGAAGTTGTAGTGTGTGAACATGCTGGTGATGATTGTCCACGGGTGCCCCCATACGCTTGATGGCGATAATGCTAACGCGCTGACAAGATCAGGGCGGATGAAAATGCCTATAAAGATTAGCACATTAATTAAAATGATGGCATAAATGCTTTCCAAAGCAGTATCTCCTTACCGGTTGAGAGGCAACCGATATACAATCATATCAGGGCGATGTTTTGGTGGCAAATATATGTTGCAGCCAATACGTAAAAAGAAGGGGGAGTAGTAGGGATAGTCTATTTGAGAAAACGGCAAATAAATGAGAGGCGCGTAAGATGGTTTTGGCGGGAAAACATATTTATTGCGCCACTCGTGGGCGCTTGCTACAATAAACTAATGTACCCAGATTCAAGGTAAAAATTATGGTTGAAAAATACAATCCAATTGAAGCAGAGCCCAAGTGGCAGAAGCGCTGGGAAGAAAGCGCTATTTATCATGTGGATGACAATAATAAAAATCCCAAATGGTATGCCCTTACAATGTTCCCATACACGTCGGGTGACTTGCATATAGGACACTGGTATGCCATGGCTCCTTCCGACGTGTATGCTCGTTTCAAGCGCATGCAGGGCTATAATGTCCTGCATCCTATCGGGTTTGATGCCTTTGGATTGCCGGCTGAGAATGCTGCCATTAAGCGAGGTATTCATCCAAAGACTTGGACTATGTCTAACGTCGAAAACATGCGCAGGCAACTCAAGAGCATAGGCGCTATCTATGATTGGGATCGAGAGGTTATTACCTGTCTGCCTGAGTATTATAAATGGACCCAGTGGTTTTTCCTGAAGCTGTGGCAGTTCGGATTAGCTTATCGCGCTAAGGCGCCGGTAAACTGGTGTCCTAACTGCCAGGCGGTATTGGCCAACGAGCAGGTAGTCAATGGCGGGTGTTGGCGTTGTGAGACGCTGGTAGTACGGCGCGACTTAGAGCAGTGGTTTTTCCGTATTACCAAGTATGCCGATGAGTTAATGCGGCATGATGAACTTGATTGGCCTGAGCGTATCAAGCTCATGCAGGCTAATTGGGTGGGCCGTAGCGAAGGCGTAGAAATCTCGTTTGTAATTGACTACCCGGGAGTTGAAGAAAAGGAAATCAGTGTTTTTACAACTCGTCCGGATACGATCTATGGGGTTACATTTATGGTATTGGCGCCTGAGCACCCATTGGTACAGAAAATCACAACGTCTGAGTATAAGCTTGAAGTAGAAACATATATTGAAAATGCACGACGCTGTAGTGAAATTGAGCGATTATCAACTGAGCGCAAGAAAGAGGGCGTTTTCACGGGGGCTTATGCTATTAATCGTCTCAACGGCGACAAGGTTCCTATCTGGATTGCCGATTATGTTTTGCTGTCCTATGGCACCGGTGCCGTCATGGCTGTCCCGGCGCACGATGAGCGCGATTTTGTCTTTGCGGAAAGATACCGGCTCCCGGTTAAGGCGGTTGTGGTTTCTTCGCGGCGGGATGGGGATGTATTGAAAGAGGCCTTTATTGAAAATGGGCTTATCGTGAACTCAGGGCATTTTAATGGAATGGAAAGCACGGCTGCCAAAACGGCTATCGCTGAATATGTTGAGCAGCAGGGCTGGGGTAGGCGAGTGGTAAGTTACAAACTGCGCGACTGGCTTGTTTCGCGCCAGCGCTACTGGGGGGCGCCTATTCCTGCGGTATATTGTGATAAGTGCGGCATTGTGCCTGTGCCGGAGAAGGACTTGCCGGTATTGTTGCCTGATGACGTTGAGTTTAAAGCTACCGGTGAGTCGCCGTTGAAATACTGCAAGAGCTTTGTTGATACGAATTGTCCTAATTGCGGAGAAGCGGCCCGGCGTGAAACTGATACCATGGATACATTCATGTGCTCATCATGGTATTTTATGCGTTATACTAGCCCGCACTTTGCGCAAGGGGCTTTTGATACCGATGCGATTATTAAATGGATGCCGACAGACATTTATACCGGCGGCGCTGAACATGCGGTGATGCATTTATTTTATTCGCGCTTCTTTCTCAAGGCATTACGCGATATGGGGCTGGTTCACTTCGGAGAACCATTTAAGAGGTTGTTCAATCAAGGCACTGTTACGCGTGATCATCAAAAGATGAGCAAGTCCAAAGGAAATGTTGTTAACCCGGATAAATATGTGTCTGAGCTAGGCGCCGATACAGTGCGTGCTTACTTAATGTTTATTGGACCTTGGGAGCAGGGCGGAGATTGGGATGATTCGGGCATTATGGGGCTGTCGCGTTGGTTGGGGCGTATTTGGAGTATGGCGCTGGATAAATATGATGAGGTTGGCTGTGCGGCTGAAGGAACACAGGCCGCAAAAGATATGTTTCGTTTGATGCATCAGACTATCCGCAGTGTTACCGAAGATATGGATCGACTTCGCTTCAACACCATGATATCAAGCCTCATGGAGTATTCCAATTATCTAGCTAAAATCCGCGAAGCCGGCAGTGTGAATGTAACGGAATACAGAGAAGCGGTGAGTGTTTTATTACGCTTGCTTGCTCCTACGGCGCCGCATTTTACGGAGGAAGTATGGTCGCGTTTGGGATATGCCTATAGTATTCATAATCAGCGCTGGCCTGAGTGGGACTCTGTTATTGCGCAAGACGAGGAAATTTTACTGGTAGTACAGGTAAATGGTAAGGTGCGAGATAAGGTGACAGCGCCGGCCGGCGTGACTGAAGATGAAGCTAAGAGTCTTGCGCTGAACAGTTCAAAAGTACAATGTTTCACAGCCGGCAAGACTTTAACGCAAGTGGTCTATGTGCCTGGGAAACTGGTCAATATTGTTATGAAATAAGATTGTTTGATTGGCATACCACAAGTTGTGGCGGAGAACGTTCGGGCATTAATAGAATATTATAGAAGAAATGGTGATATAAGTTGGGAGTATTTAAGATTGCTTTTATTGGCGGCGGTAATATGGGGCAAGCTATTGCTGCTGCAGTTATCAAAAACCACTTAGTTGAGCCGTGTGATGTGTGCATCAGTGATGTCAGCCGGCAAAGGCTGGAACAACTTCAAAATGAGCTGGGAGTGCGTGTTTCAACAAGTAATGTTGAGGCAGTAAATGGTGCCGATGTTGTTGTGTTGGCAGTTAAACCGCAGACTTTAGATGCAGTAATAGCAGAGATGGCAGGTAAAATACCATTGCCGGCCTTATTGTTTTCAATTATAGCCGGTAAAAAGATAGACACGCTGACACATGGTTTTTGCCACCAAGCAGTGGTGCGCGCCATGCCTAATACCCCATCGCAGATCGGCAAAGGTATAACGGTATGGACGGCTACTCAGGACGTTATGACTAAGCAGCGTATCAATGCAGAAGCCATCGTGCATGTAATGGGGCGTGGCATATACACAGGTTATGAGTCGTATCTGGACTTAGCAACTGCAGTAAGCGGTTCTGGCCCTGCTTACACGTTTCTCTTTATGGAGGAAATGATCAAGGCGGCTGAGACCATTGGAGTTCCTAAAGAGTTAGCCAAAATATTGGTGTTACAAACAGTGCTCGGCTCCGCAGAATATGCCAAATCGACAGATAAGGATTTGGCTGAGCTGAGAAGCAATGTTACTTCTCCAGGGGGCACCACTGCTGCTGCCATAAACGTATTTGAGGAAGGCAATTTTAATGGTTTAATGCAGAAAGCGGTGGAAGCTGCTTTCTGCCGTGCCAAAGAGTTGGGCGATGAATAGTAATGTGTTTATATAGTACTTATCAGATACTATATAAACGTGGGGGTGCCATATGAACTGGTTAGATATTATTATTTTGATTACTCTTGCAGCTGCCGTTATTGGCGGGTTAGCTATTGGAATCGTGCGTAGTATTATAAACTTGGCCGGATTGCTGCTGGGGATTTTTCTTGCCGGTCGTTGCTATGAAGTAGTTGGCGGCTGGCTGAAGTTTATTCAAAATGCGGAGTTGTCCAACATAGTTGGCTTCATATTGATTGTGATAGTTGTCATGATTATAACTGGTATTGCCGGTAGAATGTTACGCAAGCTTTTGTCTACTTTCCTATTGGGATGCTTTGACCGCTTGCTTGGCGGGGTGGTTGGATTGTTTATTGGTGCGCTTGCGTGGGGGGCGCTTCTAGCGTTGTGGGTTAAATTCTTCAGTGCTGATACAGTTAGCGGTTCGTGGATCGCCAAATTTCTTTTAGATGGATTCCCGTTGGTGTTAGTGCTTTTCCCGTCTAGTTTTGACAGTGTTAAGAGTTTCTTTGGTAATTAGCTGAAACGCAACAAGCGCGCTATACAGTATGGTTAGTTACAAGCACTAACCATACTGTATAGCTTATACGTGAGCCTATATAGCTTTAGGTGTTTCTCCAGGATGTAACTGCTGCCATTTTGCCAAGAGTTGCTCGCAGCTTTCATGGCAGTCCGCATCCAGACTTGGCGCACTCACAGGACAAATCTCAATGCATTGTGGCTTAGTGAAACTGCCGACACACTCGCTACAGCGCGCAGGGTCAACTTCATAGATATCACGGTTTTCCTTGATGGCTTTGTTGGGACATTCAGACTCGCATGCTCCGCAACTAATACAGTCGTCACTGATTTTATACGGCATTTAGTACTCCTTTATGCTAGGCACATTTTTGACCTTATTCTTAACAGCAAAGGCCACGTCGGCTGTTACCCAATCATCTATCTTGCCTCCAAGTCGTGCCACTTCTTTAAGTAAACTAGATGATAGGAACTGGTATTGAGAGCTGGCCATAAAACACACCATCTCCAGCTCCGGCAGGAGTTTGTTGGTCATCATCGCCAAATCAAATTCAAATTCAAAATCAGCGCTGGCGCGC
Source organism: Dehalococcoidia bacterium (assembly GCA_009779655.1). Lineage (GTDB taxonomy): Bacteria > Chloroflexota > Dehalococcoidia > Dehalococcoidales > UBA1222 > WRNG01. The sequence continues at coordinate 7,585 of WRDV01000016.1, read as the reverse complement.
AAGCCGCGCACCATTACAAGCGCCCCAACCATTTTAGCGAAAGCCACTGTGAGACCGCTGTAGAGCTGTACTTCAACATTGCGTGTGCTTATGACAGCCGCACGCGCCAGTTCCACGCGCTCTTGCGGACTGAACATCAACTTTTTTTCCGGTGTATCGTATACTCCAATGATGACTTTCTCAAAGATACGCGCTGCGCGCTGTACCACATCCAAATGCCCATTGGTGATAGGATCAAAGCTACCGGGGTAAATGGCAGTTGTCAAGAAGAGCCCTCCTTTTTGTAGATAGCAATAGTGCTATCGCCATGGCGGTACTCGCGTTTCATTTTCAGTGTTCCATAGTGTGGTTCTAACTTGAATCTAGTGGAATGGGTGATGACCACAGTGGTATCAGTATTTACCAAGGATGATTCTGCCAGTTGTTCTATAGTTGTCCCGATAGCTGTATCCTTGTATGGCGGATCCATCAAAACTATATTGTAGGATCCTTTCAATGAGGCTATGGCACGGCGAACCGGGATGCAATATACCTTGGATTGACATATCAGTTTGGTTTTTTCCAAATTTTCCTTGATTATAGCACAGCAACGAGGTTCTTGGTCAACGAAATCCACGCTTCCGGCTCCTCGACTGAGGGCTTCAATGCCTAACGAGCCGGAGCCGGAGAAAAGATCAAGTACTCGCGACCAATCATTTGCCGATGACGTTAAAATGGAGAAGATGGCGCCTCTCACCAGCTCCGTAGCCGGACGTGTCGGAGTGCCCTTGGACACTTTTATGGGGACACCCTTTGCGCTACCAGCGATAATTCGCATGCTCATTAATAACATTATATCCTAAACAGTTGATTTCTGTGCGTTGGGGTGTTTTTTGAAAGAATTATTATAACACGCAATACGCTTGTCTTACGGCTTTAGTAGGCTTGATTTCAGCGGATATAATTATTGACACGCTATATAATTGGTGATATATTGCTACAACTGGCTTTTGTTATACTATGACTGATTCATATTTGGCACCGCTGTGGATATCGCTGAAAACAGTGTTTACTGCCACAGCAATAGTGTTTTTTCTTGGGATTACGGCAGCGCATTGGCTGTCGCGTTATTCCGGGCGTCTAAAGGATGTGATTGACGGGCTTTTTATTCTTCCCATGGTACTACCGCCTACTGTGGTAGGCTATGCGTTGCTTCTGTTTTTTGGACGGCATGGACCAGCCGGCAAGATCTTAGATTTTTTCGGCGCGAATATAGTTTTCTCCTGGTGGGCTACGGTTATTGCTGCCGTTGTTATGGCTTTCCCTTTGATGTATATGACGACGCGTAGCGCTTTTGAGCAGGTAGAGCCTAATATACAGAGTGCGGCGCGCACATTGGGAGCTAGCGAATGGCGTGTTTTCTGGACAGTGACGTTGCCGCTAGCTTGGCCCGGAGTGGCTGCTGCCACCGTGTTAGCATTGGCGCGTACTCTGGGGGAGTTCGGCGCCACACTCATGCTGGCAGGCAATATTCCAGGCAAGACAGCTACCATTCCTGTGGCATTATATTTTGCCATACAGGCCGGAGATGACCAAAAGGCATTGGTGTTAGTGCTTATAGTTTTGCTGTTTTCTTTTACTTCGCTGGGTATTGTTGGATACTGGAAACGCCGTAGTAGGCGTGCAAAAGGTTATATTACAAGCTGACGGAAGATAGAAATATGCTTAAGGCTAGAATAAAAAAATCTTTGCCGGGGTTTGACCTTGACATTGAATTATCGCTTGATCGCGAGTTGTTAGCTATTCTGGGTTTTTCGGGCTCTGGCAAGACTATGACGCTGCAGTGCATAGCAGGTTTGACTCGTCCTGATGAAGGGTATATTGAGTTGGGTGGTAAAGTGCTTTTTGATTCAGTAGCAGGTATTAATCTGCCGCCGCAGAAACGTCGCGTGGGGTTTGTATTTCAGAACTATGCCTTATTCCCTCACATGACGATAGATGAAAATGTGGCTTACAGTATACGCCATTTACCTGCATGGGAGGCGCGTGAGAAAGTATTACAACTACTTAGTATGATGAATATCAGCTCGCTTTCCGGGCGTTATCCGCGTCAGTTATCTGCCGGGCAGCAGCAGAGGACAGCCATTGCTCGTGCTCTTGCTCCCGATCCGGAAGTACTTTTACTTGATGAGCCATTTTCGGCGCTGGATTCGCAACTAAGAGAGCGCTTAGAATTAGAACTATTGAATCTGCAGCGCGCATATCGTGCCAGTATGCTTTTAGTAACACATGATCTGGCAGAGGGCTATAAGCTTGGGGCTCGTGTGGCGGTTTATCATGCGGGGCGTATCGCTCAATGCGATACGCGGCACCAAGTATTCTCTATGCCCGTAAATCGTACAGTAGCGCGTCTTACAGGGGTGCGCAATCTTATGGATGGACACATAAGCAGATTTGACAAGTCTTATACATGGGTGCAGATACCGGCTTGGGACATGGAATTGAAAGCGCTGTTGCGTCCTGACAAAGGGTTAGTTGTTGGGCAGCAAGTGGCACTAGGAATTCGTCCGGAGCATGTGCAAATTACAAAGGAAGAATATGCTGAAAATGTTGTTAGCAGCAGTGTTTTGCAGGTTGTGGAGGGCATTTCAAGTTTCACATATCGTTTTGTTGTAGATAACGACAAGCAGGAATGCCATATTGTGAATGCCTTGATACCGGAATCAAGTGCTATGCTGTTACATGAGGGGCAGTCCTGTTTGGTTTATCTGCCTCCGGAGCGTTTGATTGTCATCCCCGAATAAAGGGTATGTTTTGCGAGAATCAGTTGGCGGCATCATTTTTGGAAAAATCTATTTTAGGTTAATAGGTGAAATACCATGGCGATTATGAATTTGAAGGTGCTCATTAGGGGTGGCGGAGAGTTAGCAAGCGCAGTGGCTTGCCGTTTGGTCGAGTGTCATTTTGCTGTTGTTATGACTGAGGTTTCTCAACCGCAGGCGGTGCGCCGTAAGATTTCTTTCTGCGAGGCGGTGTATGATGGCACTCAGACCGTGGAGGGGCATATCGCACGGTTGGTGAGTTCTGCCAGGCAGGTATATGATGCGTGGGAAGCAGGAGAAATAGCGCTTGTCGTGGATCCTGAAGCCGCTATTAGTTCTGTGCTGAAACCGGATATAGAGATTGATGCCATCATTGCCAAAAAGAATCTTGGCACGAGAATTACTGATGCTGAGATGGTTATAGGTTTGGGTATTGGCTTCGAAGCCGGTAAGGATGCGCATGTAGTTATTGAGACAAACCGCGGCCATAACTTAGGTCGCATTATTCGTCATGGTATTGCTGAGCCGGATACCGGTAACCCAGGCGATATCGGCGGTTATACTACTGAGCGTGTCATGCGTGCCCCATGCGGCGGTGTTTTTAGAGCATGCAGGGATATTGGCGATATGGTTGAAACTGGTGAAGCAGTGGCTTATGTGGAAGACCAGCCAATGAACGCCATTATTCCCGGTATTATTCGCGGTTTGTTGCGCGATGGCACGCGGGTGACCAAAGGTATCAAGGCGGGCGACGTAGATCCGCGCGGAGATAAAGCGTTCTGCTACACTATTTCCGATAAAGGAAGAACTATTTCCGGCGGTGTGTTAGAAGCTATTCTCTCTCATTTTAATCGCTGACAGGAGCGCACTATAAATATTCATGATTTGATTGCGGTCAATAGCCTTTGGCAGGAGGTATACCCGTATCTAGCAGCGCAGGTATCTGAATGTTACGGCAGAGCTGGTGGGCGCGTGCTTGAATTAGGGTCTTTTGCCGGAGGGTTGAGCTATGCTTTGGCTACGGCTCATCCTAATATGACTTTTACCATTGCCGATGAGCATAGTGACTACATGACGCATGTTGAGCACAACATAATATTGCGGCGTCTAGACAGTCGTATACATCTGACAGAGGCGGCGTTAGACAAGCTTCCTTTCGCGGACGGTAGTTTCGACCTAGTATTGTTGCGCGGCGCTTTCTTTTTTATCATAGATCGCCCTGATATTCTTTGGGAAATATATCGCGTGTTAACGCTTGGAGGAGTGGCTTTTGTTGGCGGGGGATATGGGCGGAGCACGCCGCAGAGTATAGTGGATGCTATTGCGGATGAATCTCGTATATTAAATGATCAACTTGGGCGGCGTCGCGTTACGCTGGAACAGTTGCGCATGCTATTGCGCGTGCAAGGTTTGGAACACATAACTCGTATTATTGAAGAAGGCGGAGTGTGGCTTGTTATCCGCAAGCATCCGCTGTTTACCGATAAAAGAGTTGCTTCTCTAGCTCTTGCACTAGAACTGGGCAACCCTGAGAATATCGCATTAGTTGGCGGCGGGGGCAAAACCAGTCTTATGTTTCATTTGGCGCGCGAACTAGCCGGTGACGGTAAGAAAGTTATTAGTACGACCACAACACGCATAGCTAAACCTTCTGAAAAAGAAACACCCTGTATTATTGTAGAGTCGGAAGAGGATGCGTTGATAGCACGGTTGGCTCAGGCGCTATCGGTGCATAGTCATGTAACATTGGCATTAAAATGGGGAGATGACTGTAAGTTAAAAGGGCTTCCGCCGGAAGTATTGGACAGAATCTATAGGTTACAGATGGCAGACTGCATAATTAATGAAGCCGATGGCGCTGGATGTAAGCCGATAAAGGCTCCGCGTTATGGTGAGCCTGTAATCCCTGCCACTACCACGCGTGTAATAGCATTGTTAGGGTTGGATGCTTTAGAGGTGCCGCTATCATCGGAAATAGCATTTCGTCCGGAGTGTATTAATCAGCTTACAGGGTTGCCGTATGGAGGCATTATGACAGAGGAGGTTATTGCCACGTTATTAACTTTGCCTAGTGGCATCATACAGAATGCGCCGCATAGCGCGCGCATTATACCTTTTTTGAATAAGTCTGATTGTGTATCGACTGAAAAGGTAGAATCTTTGGCGGCTGCTATTCTAGCACGCCGGCATAGACAGATAAACCATGTAGTATCTGGCGCCCTGTTGGCACAGCTGTCTGAGTATCGGGTTTTTCATTCTCAATTTTAGCTGGAGGATAATAACATGCAGAATGATATTTATGCTGAGTTAGTGCGTATGAGCGCGGCAGGAGAAGATGCGGTGCTTTGTACAGTAATTGTTGCATCGGGTTCCACCCCGCGTGATGAGGGTTCCAAAATGCTGGTGCGGGCTGATGGCTCAATATTGGGAACTATTGGCGGCGGCGCGGTGGAAAAGGCCGTTATTAATGAGGCATTGGAAGTATTACGCCATGGGAGAGCCAAGAAAATGGAATATAAATTAAGTGCGGCGGGTGATTTAGGCATGGTGTGCGGCGGAGATACAGAGGTCTTCATTGAGCCTGTGTTTGCGGCGCCTATGTTGTATATATTCGGAGCGGGTCACATCGCTTTGCCTTTGTCGCGCATGGCGGCCATGACTGGTTTTAAAATAACGGTAATTGACGAACGTGCTGAGTTTGCCAATAATGAGCGTTTTCCCGACACCTGTGTCATGCCTGTTGAAATCCATGATGCATATTGCCAGATAACTGTTGGGAAAAGCGATTACATTGTCATTATTACACATGGGCACAATGGTGATGAGGTAGCGCTTGAAGGAGCGCTTAGAACGACTGCCAAATATATTGGCATGATTGGCAGTAAGAGTAAAAACAAATCGGTGTTTGAGCGTTTACTGGTTAAGAATTTTACCATGGATGATCTGTCACGAGTGCATGCTCCTATTGGTTTGAGTATTAATGCACAAACGCCAGAAGAAATAGCGGTAGCTATTCTTGCGGAGATGATAAGCGTAAAGCGCGGAGGCGGGAATTATAGTTCTGCGTCATGCTGCGGAGATATTAAAACTTGAAAAACTTATTGGCAAGCGTTTGGATGGCAAGTTATAATAAACAGATGTCGCGTAACTGATACAAGCAGTTTATTAAACACATAACAAAGGAAGGTTAAAAATGGCTGAAAAGTGGTCTGTAGCATATGAGAACTTGAGAAAATTTGTCGCTGATCACCCGGAAATTAAAATTGATGCAACGAGCGTTGTGATTATGGGAGATATCCGCACAGATTTTTATCGCTATTTTGATATTGTTCGCGATACTTTTGTCAAAGAGTATTGTGCTGCGAAGTTAGAAGAAGCTTATGCGGTTGGAAAGGCCTATGCTGATATTAGTAAACTTGTGCAGCAAGAAATGAGTTTAGAAGCCATTGATGTTAGTGGGAGTCTCGAAGGGTTTTTAAAGGATCCGCTTAAAAGTATGAGGAGCGCTTTGTTTACTCCTTTGTTTGATCTATTAAAAAACAAAACTGATGAGACAGGTTTCGTAGCGGAAGCGCAAATGGCAATAGATGACTTTTACAAGGTCACCTATTGTGAAGCTTATAACCGTTGGGGGACGATGTCGTTACTACACCTGCTACGTTCTAGCTGTTTGTGGGATGGGAAACCGCGTGACCTTGATAGTAACCCTCACAATCACACCGAATTTTTCCCAGGTTTGCATGATGATGACGTGCCGGAGTTGCAGCAAGGAAGTCGGCTAGAGTTTGCTTATATACAAAAAGCATCGTTTGTAATGCCGGATGTGTTGGTGCAATCTAATTATCTTAATGCCTATGTCAGTCTTAAATCACAGTGGTATGAAGCGCGCTGGAAAGCTAAGGTATTGAATGAGAAATTGGAATGGCTGGATTTGCCGTATCTTTATAGCGGGTTGGGAAAATGTTTGCCAAATATGACGATTCATTTGGCGCGTGAGAGTGCTGATGAATTAAGGCTATTGTCGGATTTTTTTCATATGGCACGTCCAGACATTATGCTTGAGTTCATGGAGGAAGATAATTGGTATGATCCTCAGTGTATTGAAGGTATTATTCTCAGAAATAAAATGTTTAGTCCTCGCTTGGGAAGTTATGTAATTTCGCGTGTTGTCGTGCCGCAGGAGGCATTCGGAATGCTAGGAGCTGGGTCTGTAGCAGATTCACAGCAGCAAAAAGATGCTGTTCCACAGGCTGTGTCTGCTGAGATCAAACCAACAGAAGAATTGATTGTAGAAGAGGTTACTCTTGACAGGTCTCTTCCATCATCGTCCCTACCTGTGAATGGGCCGCTTTCTGACTTGCCAGATAGTATTCACGTTCTTAACGTTGGGTATGATATCAATGCGTTGGAGCCCGTGGTGCAAGCCCTTAGTCAATGGTTGGCACAGCAGGATGAGGAGGCCTCCATAGAACCAGACCCTGTTGAGCTGCCTTTGGTTAATCAATTAGAGACTGAAGAGGTATTCATAACTAATCAAGAACAAAAGGCCGGAGATACTCCAGCAACTTAGGTCAGAACCTTACAGGAAACAAAAATCCTTGGTAGTGTTTTTGGCGCTTGGCTGGCGAAGAAAACCAAAGGTACGGTCACAAGTAAAGGCTACCTAAACTCCGCAAATAACTATCCTATACAAGCACAAAAGTCACAGTGTTAGCTTTAGATGCTTTCCGAAATGTATATGATATAACGTCTAAAAGTACCACAAAAAGCCCCTTTTATTCAGT
>WRDV01000015.1 GCA_009779655.1 Dehalococcoidia bacterium | reverse complement strand
TTTACGGTATATACTTGGCCATTGCCCAACTATTTTATATTAGCTCGCTCTTTTTGAGCTACAGCCGACTCTGATACGACTCCATCCCCGACCTTACGGTCGGGGTTTTATTGTCGGTATAAAACCAGCGTTACGAGCCGAAAAACGCAAAAAGGCGGTTAACTCGGGGGAGAATTTATAGATGTGCCCCACAGGTTTAGCGTCAAAAGTTTATTCTGGGAAAGGTACGCCTTGGAAAGAGTCTCTTCCACTGACCTCAAGTGTCAGATACTTTCCCGCATCGTTAGTCTGATATATCTTAGGCGATGTAATAGACTTCAACACCCCTACTAGTTTCTGCATCTGAAGCGATATATCCTCGTTTTCCTGCTTATAACTGCTTGAGAAAACAAATACTCCGTTAACGCTCTTGGACTGAGCGCACGATTCAACCAGCGACTGATACTCAACATTTGTTTTGAAACCTACTATGAATTTCCAGATGCCAGAGCGTAATCGATCCACAGATATTAAACTCTGTATCGCATCGCCCAGATTATCCTGATTCACCGTTCCTTTCACCTGTATAACGCAGCGCACTGATTCCGGACTAACTACTACAATATCGCCCGAACTGAAAAGTGGACCGTACTCAACCGTATTGTAAATAATAATGTCGCATTCTCTGCTAGCGCACCCATCACCAGCCAACACCACACCACGTCCAACCGCAAATGAAGCCGACACCGCCTCACGCACGGCATCCCTCACAATGGCCTCATAATAATCGCCAATAATGCGCGGGTCTTTAAGTAGCGCGTTTATCACATCGCGCTGTACCATCACCTTATCCTGCACCTTGCGATAGTATTGTTCCATACTCATATTATTGCCTCCTGATCTTTAGGCGTTTTTCCGCTTCAATTTCATCAAGCCGCCTGTCATCCAAACCAAAATGATGCGCAATCTCGTGAAGCACTACTTCGCGAATCTTGGCTTTCAGTTCATCTTCTGAAGTAAAAAGCATTTCAAGCGGCTTTTGAAAAATGGTGATTTTATCCGGCGCTACCAGATTATAACCAATACCGCGCGCAATACGAGGCACGCCTTCATATAGACCAAGGATTACGCTACGCCTACCACATCTGCGCGCCTGTGTCGGACTTGGCGCGTCCTGTACTACCACTACCACATTCTCAAGCAGCTCCTGAAATTCCTGCGGCAGTGAAGACACCGCTGTCGCCACTATGCTCTCAAAACATTCTCGTTCCATTTGAGAAGATATTATAGAACAAATCCGTGATACAAAGCATGCCTTTCCGATTGCACAGTTGATAAAAGAAGCTCATTTACTCAATTGCAGCTCCCGGTGAGTGGGTATACGCCTAGGAGCGCCCATATAAAGGGGACAGCCTGGAAAAAACGCCTGGTCTATATCCATCTATACTAGAGCGCCAACCGGGCGATAGAGGATCAAAAAAATCCGGACCGTAAGCTGACCGGATTAAAACAAGAGCTGCTTTCTGGCGAGCGCGCGCCAGAACATGAAAACCTCTACAAGAAGTACTTCATATTGAAAAACACTCCGGCATTAAATGCGCTTGGCCGGTTATTGAAGTAATAATCCGTTTTAGCGACTAAAAGCGCTTTTCAAAAATGATAAGGTGATCGCCGGGGGCATAAAAATCAACTATGCGAGAAACACGTTTGTAGCCATTATTGCGATAAAAGCGCCTCGTATTAAGATAGTTTGGTTTACTGGAAGTTTCAACCAGTATCAATTTGCCTTCAGCCTGACTTGCAGCTTTTTCGGCGCTTTCAAGCAACGCTCTCCCTATGCCAAAGCCGCGTTTTTCATTGGCTACCGCCATCCAATAAATATCCCATGTTGATTTAGTAAGAGGAGTTTGCCCAAAACACACATACCCTACTATCATCTGCCTTACTACAGCTATCATAATTGTGTAATACTGATCGCGGCAGTCAAGATAGGAATCTATTGTCTCCTCTGCCACCGATATCTCTGCCTCTTCAAACTCAGAAGTATTCCTCAGCAACACCATAAGCTGAGACTTGTCACGAGAAGCCATGGGGCGCAGTCGATACTCCATTCTACTCCTTATCAAAAGCCATCTGAACGATACGATCTATGAACTGCGGGTATGTTATCCCAATAGCAGATGCCTGACGTACTGCTCCTGAAGTAAGAGAAATATCAGGGTTTGGATTGACTTCCAACACACTGGCGCGCCCACTTGCATCCAGTCTCATATCTACACGCGCATAACCGCGACAATCCAATAAGCGGTATGCTGCCAAGGAAACTTCAGATATGTGAGCCCATAGCGCGTCATCTACCTGAGCAGGACATACAGGATCGGTATGGTGGAAATAGACGTCATCGGTCAGCCATTTAGCACCAAAAGTCAGCATATTAGGCAGCTCGCTAGGTAAGGAGAATACTATCTCCGAGATTGACAGCAATCTCGGATGGCGAATGCCCATAATCGTAGCGCTCAACTCGCGCCCGTTAAGAAATTGCTCCACAAGCGCCCGCCCGCCATAATCAGAGCACACTTTCTCAACCTGCTGCTTCAGTGCTCCAATATCTTTCACAACGCTATCCTGATTCACGCCATGACTTGCATCTTCGGCCACAGGCTTAACGATAACAGGAAAACCAAGATTAAAACTACTTACGGTATGCGGATATAACACTTGGTATCTAGGCGTATTTACGCCGGCTGCCATAAGCAATTCCTTAGTCTTGACCTTGTCTAATGCCAGCGCCAGAGTAGGAGCCGCAGAACCGGTGAACGGCTTGCCCATAGTCGCCATCATACCGGCTACCATAGCCTCTGTTTCCGGCTGCCCGGCAAATCCCTCGAATAGGTTGAATATAACACCCGCATCAAGCCTTGTTAATGTGGCGCGCGCGTCCTCTAGGGGCGGAACCAGCGGAACCTTAACCACACTATACCCCATTACCAATAATGCGTCGTAAACCGCTTTGACTTCTTCCAGCACATCAGAAACGGCGTCGGCTTCACCCATATTGCTATAGCGGTCGGGAGTGGGGTCATTGTAGACTAAAGCGACGTTAAGAGACAAAACCATACCTTCCAATCGCTGCATTAAGCACAGCTAAAATCAACTTTTCATAGCTCCAGCCCATCGCCTGCGAGAGTATGACGAGATCGCCGCTTTTTGGATTAAGTCCCGGCAGTGGATTAACCTCCAAAAAATACGGAGTTCCATCCTGCGAAATCCTGAAATCCATGCGTGCAAAATCACGGATTCCAAGAGTTTTATACGCCGTTAGGCAAGCCGCATCAATTTTTTGCAGTACAATATGATCCAATTTGGCAGGACACTCATACTGTACCAATTCCTGCCAATTGCGTTTAACCTCAAGCGAATACACAAAATCAGCTCTTGAATAGCGTGGCAGCACGCGCATAATACCCACTACGCCAACAGGAGCATTTCCAATTAATCCGACAGTAACCTCGTCGCCCGCAATAAACTGCTCCGCCATCACCGGCTGGGCATAAAGATTCACCTGTTGCCTTACCACCTTTTTGAGAGCGCTAACATCATCAACGCGAGAGATGTTGCGGATTCCTTTGCTTGAGCCTTCATGTACTGGTTTAATAAAAGCCGGGAATGGGAAACTCCGCCAGTCATGAGCTTCCAACTCTTCTATTGAGTTTATGACCTGCCATTTTGGCGTGATAACACCTGACGCCGCGACAAGTTGTTTTGTGAGAGATTTTTCCAAACAAACAGACAGCGTCAGAGGGTCGGAACCTGAGTATGGTATACCGAGCATTTCCAGCACAGACGGCACTTGTGCCTCACGGCTACGAAAATTACCTGTCCCCTCAGAAATATTGAACACCAAGTCAAGTTGTTCTTTGGGCGCGTTACTTAAAAAAGCACCGCCGCCGCCCAGTCTTATAACTTGGTGACCGACAGAGCTGATGGCGGCAGATAGCGCATCTATCGTTTCCGGAGAATCATATTCTTCAAATGCATCATCGGGCACCCCTTCCGCCTGTGCCGCCTGCTGTTTTATATCATAACTTAATCCGATTTTCATTAAGAACTGCAGTCTGCCTTACCAAGCCGAGATGATATCCTCGCGCGTTGCGTCAAAGTGTTCTTTATAAGCCATTAAATTGTCGGGGTTGGAATAGTGAATGATTTTACCTTGATAGTTTCGTACAATCAGCTCATCCGGCGTGCGTTCTAAAACATAGTCTGGCCCGGCAGGAACTTTGCCGCCGCCGTTAGGTAAGTCAATAACATATGCCGGTATGGCCAAACCGGATGTAAAACCGCGCATGCCTCGAATAATTTCCACTCCTGTTTCCACCGGTGTCCAGAAATGCTCCGTGCCGGCCACATTGTCGCACTGGAATAAATAATATGGGCGCACTTTTATGCGCAGCAGGCTCTGGCACAGTTCAGTCTGTGTTTCCACGTTATCATTAACGCCTTTGAGCAGCACGGCCTGATTGTTCACCGGCACACCTGATCTAAGCAGTAGATCGCAAGCACGCGCTGCCTCAGGCGTAACCTCGCGTGGATGGTTAAAATGCGTATTGAGCCAGATTGGGCCATATTTGGAAAGCACTCCACACAACTCATCGTCCACACGCTGCGGCAGCACCACAGGCGCGCGCGTACCAATACGGATAATTTCGACATGCGGAATACGGCGTATCCCAGCCAGCACTTCTTCAAGGCGAGCAGTGGATAATGTCAATGGATCCCCGCCTGAAATAATTACGTCTCTCACTTCTTTATGCTGGCGGATATATGTCAGCATAGCCTCAAACTGTTCATTAGTGCGCACCCATCCACCGCGCCGCCATTCGCGCTTGCGAGTGCAATGACGGCATAGCATAGGACAAATGTCCGTTAACACCATAAGCGCCCGATCGGGATAGCGGTGCACTAGGCCAGTAACTACTGAGTGCTCTTCTTCCGCCAGGGGGTCTTCCGTACCGGCATAAGCATCCGAAAGTTCACACGGAGACGGCAAAGCCTGCATACGGATAGGATCATATGGATCATCCGGGTTCATTAAGGACATATAATACGGTGTGACAGCCAGGGGGTATTTGACACTCACCAAGCGCAGTTGAGAGCGTTCTTTCGCACTAAGTGGAATATATTTGGACAAACCCTCAACGGTTACGATGCGATTGCGAAAATGCCAGCGCCAATCGTTCCAATGCTCTGAAGGAATGTTTATAAACAGACGGCGCGCAGCCAAATCCGCCGCGAGCGGAGGTTCATCTTCATCCTCCAAAACAGATGCATCAGCGGCGCTACAAAGCTTTCCCGCAGTTTTTGTGGGCGATATAGCTTGAGATTTCATTATTTTAATCTGACATTCCTTATTAGACTTTATATCATCGGGATAGCTATATGTCAAGAAAATTTACGCATGAAACAGAGCGCCCTTCAAATTTCATAAAATTATTTTTACAGGATTAAGCATTTAAGGCAACTCAGAGAATCCTAGTCGTCCGCAGTCGCCAGTGCCGGCATGCCCGCAGAAGATACCGCCGAACGCGACGGATTTAAAACTAATAGTAATATCAGCAAAAGCACTAGAACATTGCGTAATATCAGAGCGTTCATAACCACTTGCTGCCCATCCGCCAGCCCCAAATAGTACATAGGATAAACATACCAAGTTAAGCAAGCTGCCAGAATGAATATCGCCCACCCAACCTTGTACCAACGCCCGCTAAACAGAGGAATTAAAGGACAAAGCCACAAGATGAACTGTGGCGAAAATACCTTGTTAGCAATGATAAATACAGCTACCGCGGCCATAGAAAAATTGATTATTCTAGAGGTTGTTTCCGCACTTAACGCCGATTGCCCCGACAGCCCAAGGTCGCGTCTCGTGCGACGCAGAAACAACACATACACGCTAAATAAAGCCAATCCCATAATGATAAAAGCGCTTTGGGCTAATGGCTCTGCAAGCGGTGAAGACACGTCAAAAGACATCGGCCCCTGTACAGGCGCAGCACTCACTAATCCCAGCGAGTTTAACAGCAGCAACAGCGAGGCATATAGGCTCTCCAGCTGCAAAGAGCGCCCGCTTTGAACCGCAAAAGAGTGTATGAACTCTCCTTTGCCAAGCCATAACGCCGGACCTGCGATTAGAACAAGCGTTAATAAAAACGCCGCCAAAGAAGGCAAGAGGCGACGTACGCCGTCGCGCTGCCACTGGTATATAAGAAACAACGGCGCCAGCACAGCAGGGTAAAGCTTGGTCATCAGCCCAATTGCCAACACCACCCATGCTACCTCAAACTTGCCGCGACAGAAAGCGTACAATGCCGCAAGAGTAATTACCGCCGGAGCAAGATCAAAGCGCTGCACCGTAATAGAGCCTATAGCAAACACCGCCAGCGTATAGCAAAGAAGAGCAACTCCTGATGATACGCGCAACCGGCGAGCCATACCTAATACCAGAAAAATCCCGGCCATACCAAACAGCATCATTTCCACCGCAAAAGCAGTGCAGTACCCGCTGAAATCATGTGTCGCTAAATACGGCAGATAGAAAATAAGCAGCGCTATCGGCGGGTATTCCACAGAAAAATCCCGGTATGGTATAAACCCTTCTCCCATCCACGAGGCATACTTGTAATACAATCCTATATCCGAACCGCCATGCTGGAAAACACTCATGTAAACCACCAAATTTAGCAAGCAGACCAGCGCTAATAAGCCCCACTTCAAATACCTAGTATTAAGCATCTATGACACCACCCGAAGTAACATAAATGCTGCGAGCAGAGTCTAACAAAAGAGAGTCTTGTTGCGACTGAGTAATATTTCTCCAAGGATTAAGCGGATTGATTGGCACCTCGGGATAAGCCAGCGCCGACTGAGCAAAAAATATCACTCCCCAAACAAGCAGCGCGGCAGTTATGCCGCGCAATGCTCGCTGTGATAATTGCTCCAGCCATAATGCTGACAATAGCGTTAACGGCATCAGACCGGGTAAGGCATAACGCGCCAGCACGATAAAAGGCATACCGGCTATGTCAGAAGAAGCTGTCAGCTCATACATCAAATATAACCCAAACACCGCCGCCACCCAACCAGCTAGCAACAGCAACAAGTCTGTGCCAAACACATTCTTATGAGTCCTATGGTATAAAGCCCAAACTAAAGCCGCCAAACCGGGAATCAGTAAAGGATACCCGATAAGCCATGCGACTGTGGTTTGCCTTATATTAGCCTGAATGTACTGCCAACTGAAGCCGACCGGTAACCCAGTATACTGAAAACCAAACCTGAGCGGCGCTCCAAACACAGCGTTTTGATACATTAAAAGCCCGGCAAGCGGAAGAAGCATCCCTAGGCAAAAACATAACGCAGAAAATACAATCTCTTTCTTTCTTCCTTCCAAGCGCGCCTTTGTCTGAAGGTAAATAAAATGCGCTAGAAATGCACCAACAGCCCAAGTATTGGCGTAATTGGCAAAAACACTCCATCCTAATCCAAGGCCTGCGAGAAACAGCAAGCCATAAGCAGCCATTAGGCTCAACTCGCCGCGGCGCAGACAATAATAAATATAAAGGCCTCCGCCTATGCCTAAAAAAGCCGCCGCCGCAAAAGTATCGGCATAAGCGCGCTGTAGCATAGCAAGCGCAACCGGGGAAAAAATCCATAATAACGCACCTACGCAAGCTGTTCGTTCATCTCTGATACGCCTCAGCAGCAGATACACCACCGCAGCCGCGCCGGCAGCCAATAACACATTAGCCAGCGCATGTGCATGGACATAATGAAATGGCAACAGGTAGAAAATGTAACCCGGGGCTTCCGTATAGGCATAATTCTGATTATCGATTTGAGTATACTGATCTAGGCTTGCGCCGCTTGCTTGCGCCTCGCCGCTCTGCAGGTAAAAGGTATCTCTATCTAATACGAACTGCCCGTCGGCAAAGTTCTGCACAGCATACTGTAGCGACCAGTCGCTGTTCTCTTTCATGTGCTGCGGAATAACCAGCATTAATACCAAAGCCAGCACCAGCCCCAGCGCTACAAAGCCGCGACAGCACCAATTACGCCCTGTCTCAGACATAATATAAGCTGCCATTTTAGTATAATGAGACATATTAATCTCAATCACACTCAGCGGCAGCACTGATATTGCATAATTGGTTAATCAAGATCATCACAGTTCTTTACGTCTTAGACTTAACCAAGCGCCATACACCCCGAGAACTATTAACCCGGCAACTACCGCAAGCGCCCCCCATGCCACATTGCCTGCCGTGCCTAACACCAGCTGATTACCCCAGTTTATCAGCTCGCCCGGCAGAAAATGCCCTACTCTTGGCAGGATTGATAATAACGAGACTATTATGATTACAGCCATCGCCAGGCCGCCTGCGGCTATTTGGCTTTTCATCAAGCTGGAAAAGAATATTGTGATCACCAAGCAGAAAGCGAAGTATACCGCCATGAGCAGCATTTGATACACAAAACCCATCACGCTGACATCATTAAAGAGCAGCAATGTGTAAATACAACATGCCAAGCCGCTCAACAGCAGACCAAGCAGCATATTAAGCCACTCCGCTGTTAATTTAGCTACTATAAAAGACAGGCGCGATACCGGCTTAGAGAGCAGTAACGCCGCCGTGCCGCTCCCTATTTCTTTAGTTATGGCCCCCATAGCCAGCAGCACAGCCATCAATACCCCAAACTGAGCGATATTCGAGGCATAGCTCAATATTGCATCATTTGATACGGGATCTGACATCTCAAAAATAATTCCGTCTGTACCAGACATAGAATTAATTATTTCAGGTAAATATTTTGTCATCACAGGCGATAACAGGCCAAAAATGAGAAACACCGCAGCAACAATAATGACCTTATTAGTGCGGAACTGCTCCTTGATTTCCTTGCGCAATAAAACCCCAAACCCCTTCATGATCGAACCTCATCTTCCACCAGTTGTACGAAGATATCCTCCAGACTAGGCATTGTCATTTCATAACGCACTAAGCCCAAGCGGTTAGCCGCGATCATCTGCGGCAGTTCTTGCTTGGCTGCCTGCACATCACCGGCCTGTACACGCAAACCATAAGCACTACTAATCTCCAGTTTCTCCACTTTCTGCACCCAAGACTGCCCTTCCAGCAAAATAATAAATTCCGCGGGGTCACTATCCAATTCTAAATCAAAAGAGGATAGGGCAAAACGCCGGCGCAACGCTTCTACTGTTGATGTTGCGATAAGTTTGCCTTTATTTATGATAGCCAAACTGTCGCAAACACGCTCCACATCAGAGAGGATATGCGTTGACATGAACACCGTCGTGGATTTCCTCAATTTCAGTATGATGTTGAGCACATCACGCCGCCCCATAGGGTCAAGGGCTGAACAGGGCTCATCCAAAAACAATACCTTCGGACGATTCATCAGCGCCTGAGCCAGTCCAAGGCGCTGTTTCATACCTCGCGAATAGCCGCCTATTTTTCTCTTGCCGGATTTCTGCAAGCCAACAAGCTCCAATAATTCATGACTGCGAGACACGCTGTCAGCAAAAGGAATGTGATGCAGCTCTCCAACAAATCGCAAAAACTCTTCTCCCCTCATCCAGTCATAGAAATTCGGCACGTCGGGCAAATAGCCAATTTGCGCACGCATCTCAGGCGCATCTGCGACTACCTCATTCCCATTCACCCATGCGCACCCAGCGCTGGGGCGGCTCATTCCCATCAAGAGCTTGATCATCGTCGTTTTACCAGAACCGTTAGGCCCCAGAAAACCGAATATGCTACGCTCCGGCACCTCAATTGTAACCCCGTCAAGCGCCACTTGCGCGCCATAGCGCTTACTTAAATACTCACATCTAATAGCAGACACTATATAACCTCCATAGTGCAGGTAACCATCGCGGCTATTCCTCGTATTTTTCTTCAGGTCTTTCACTACGCCCTAAGATAAAATAGAGAATGGGGCCAATGATGCCGACAAACACTACGACCAATATCCAAATAACCTTGTTATTACCACGCACATACTCGCGGCGCAGGATATCCACCAACGCCCATATCATCAGACCCATTTCCAATAAGGCGATGGGAATTATAAGCATCAAAAAGGCTGCTATAGACATACCCAGAGTATCAACTATATCCATAACTCAATCCTCCTAAATCGTCGTAAAATTCGGCTTAAGCATTTTATATGTATCGGCTATTGCTTCGTTGATTACCTTCGCATCACTGAGTACCGGCATAAAGTTTGTGTCGCCGTTCCAGCGCGGCACAATATGGGTGTGTATATGTTGATCTACCCCGGCACCGGCCGCACGCCCCAAATTCATCCCCACATTAAACCCATCGCAACGGAACAACTCGCGTAAAATAGCCACGCAACGCGAAACAATGCGGTAGTGCTCATTACGCTCGTCGTCATTTAAACCATCCGGCATACCGCAATGGCGCAGCGGCGCGACCATGATATGTCCTGCATTATACGGATAGCGGTTCATGATAATGAAATTATGCGCGCCGCGATACAGTATCAAGCTAAGCTCATCGTTGTCGCGCGCCGGATAATCGCACAGGATACAACCGACCTCTTCGCTTCCTGTTGCCTGTTTAATATATTGTATTCGCCAGGGAGCAAACATATAATCCATATTGAGCCTCCGCAATCCATGGCTATTCTAGAATGACAAAAGCAGGATGTCAAAACCACGCAGAACAATGCGACAAATTCCGGTTTGTCTGTTTGCCGATGCTCTACTTGACGGATATAATGAACCTAAGGAGTTAAAAATATTTTGCATTATCCGGACCAGTTGTTGTATCAGGTAACCAAGCCGGCACGCTACTCCGGCGGCGAATGGAATGCAGTACGCAAAGACTGGGAGCGTACACCTCTCAAATTCGTGCTCAGTTACCCGGATGTCTATGAAATCGGTATGTCGAACATGGCCGTTGGCATACTATACGAGCAGATAAATGCATTTCCTAAATGCTTGGCCGAGCGCGTTTTCACACCTTGGACAGACATGATGCAGATGTTGCGCGCCAATAAATTGCCTCTTCTCAGTTTAGAGAGCGGACGCTCCTTAGCCGAATTTGATGTCATCGGCTTTTCTCTTGGCTATGAGTTTACATTTACCAACATACTATCCATGCTTGATCTAGCAGGGTTGCCTGTTTGGAGCAGAGAGCGCGACGACTCCTATCCGCTTGTGATTGCAGGCGGTAATGCCGCTCTAAACCCCGAGCCTGTTGCGGATTTTATCGACTTATTCGTCATAGGCGAAGCAGAAGAACTCATGCCGTCATTAATCGCTCTTTTGCAGCAGTTTAAGCAGGCTCACGGGCGCCTTAATAAAACTCTCCTGCTTAGAGAAGCCGCCAAGCTGCCCGGCGTTTATGTGCCATCTCTGTATGACGTTACCTACGCCGACGGATATTATCAAGTGCTTGTTCCTTCAGTTCCGGAAGCATCGGCCCGTATACGGCGTCAGCTCGTATCAAAACTGCCGCCGCCGCCGGTTAAGCCGGTAGTGCCTTATATTGAGGTAGTACACGACCGCGGGGCGGTGGAAATCGCGCGCGGATGCTCACATGGCTGCCGCTTCTGTAACGCCGGAATGGTCTACCGCCCGGTGCGCGAGCGCCCGCGTGAAGAAATCATGCAAGCAATAGCCGCTATAACAGAAAACAGCGGCTATGACGAGGTGTCGCTGGTCTCTCTTTCCAGCGGAGACTACTCCCAAATCGACACTCTTGTGGCGGACATAAATACCAAATACGGCACAAAGCTAGCGCTATCACTGCCAAGTCTGCATATTGACGCTCACGCTATCAAATTAGTAGACAATCTGCCCGGAAGGCGTAAGAGCGGGTTAACCTTTGCCCCAGAAGCGGGTTCAGCAAGATTACAACGCGTCATCAATAAACATATTCCGGAAGAAAATTTACTTGCCACCGCCGCATTAGCTTTCGAACGTGGTTGGACAGCTTTAAAACTATACTTCATGCTGGGACTGCCTACTGAAAGCGACGAAGATGCGGAAAATATTATAGAACTTGTGCGTAAAGTCAAAGCGCAAGGAAGCAAAGTCTCAAAACGCGCGCCCCAAATTCGTCTTACGCTTTCAACGTTCGTGCCCAAACCGCATACCCCTTTCCAATGGGTAGCACAGGAGAAAACAGAGAACATCTCGCGCCGACACGAATTGCTAAAGCGCGGTTTGGCAAAACGCGATGTGAAATTCTCATGGCAGGACACGCGAGTAAGCCTACTGGAATCCGTTATCTCGCGCGGCGATAGAAAAATTGGCAGGGTAATATACCGCGCCTGGCGCATGGGAGCATGCTTTGACGGCTGGAGCGAATACTTCAACTTTGAGTTATGGCATAAGGCTATGCAGGAAGAAGGCATTGATCCGCACTGGTATGCATGTCGCGAGCGCCCATTGGATGAAATCATGCCGTGGGCCCATATTGATACAGGGGTTTCGGCAGAGTTTCTTAAGAATGAGTATAGTCATGCCATGAATGCTGTGCTTACCCCAGACTGCCGGGCTTCCGGATGCAACATTTGCGGGCTGGAAGGACAATGGTGCTAAAATAAGAGCATCGAGGATATTTTGTTTTGAAATTTTTCTGGCAAAAAAATAAAAAATTGTTGGGCGAGACGCACGAAGCACGGGAGGGTACTTTCCGTTGTGAGATTTGCGGCTTTATACAACCTGCGGCTGCTCTTTGCGGCACGGCTACGGATACACAGGAGAGCCCTCGCAAAACATATGCCGTTTGTAGCACCTGCGCGCTGTGGCTGGGATTTGGCACCGCGCATTTCCCGCCAAGTACAACTTTCACTATTTCAGCCCGGCAACACGACAAGATTAAAGCACTACAGGATGAATTTGAAAAATGCGGCGGGTTTGAACGCACGATGATGCAAATAACTGCGCCCACAGATATCAACAGCGAAAAATGCCGCGATAGCGCCGCTCTGCATAGAAGCTTCGAGCAAACACACGTTTTTCTAGACGGAATCCCTATGCTGAAGAGCCTGATAAAATTTCGTTTTTCCGTGCTATCAGCCAACTTGATGGATCTCTCAATACGGCTCACAAGAGGCGAGCCGGTCACGCCGAAAGAGATTAGAAACGCCAATAAATAACGATGCCATATAACACAGGGGCGGAAGGCTTTTGGCCTTCCGCCCCTGTGTTATATCCAAGCATAAACAGCTCTTATTATGCTGACGGTTTCTCTTCTTTTGTTTTAATACAAGTAAGCCCTACCAACGTGTCGCCCTCATCCAGCCTCATCAGTTTTACGCCTTGCGTGGCACGCCCCTGGGTAGTAATACCCTTGCGCGGATCGTTCTCTTTAACTGGCGTGCGGGTAATAATACCATTGGCAGACACAAGCATAACCTCGCTATACTCGTCAACCGAAGTCGCCGCTACAACCTTACCGGTTTTGTCAGTGGTGTTAAAGGTAATAACGCCGCTACCTGCACGATGCTGCACGGGATACTCGGCAAGAGCTGTGATTTTACCAAAGCCCCCGGCCGTAACCACCAGCAGATAACCCTCCGGATCCACAACATCCAAGCTTACCACCTGATCATCGCCAATCATTTTAAAGCCGTCCACGCCTCCGGAAGCCCTTAAGCTATCGCGCAACTCGTTAATCGGGAAGCGTATGGACTGTCCATTGCGAGAGATCATAATCACTTCATTATCATCAGTGCCCAACGCCGCCGACACCAAACTATCATTCTTATCTAAATCCATAGCTAATAGTCCTGATGAGCGTACTGAGCTGAAAGCTCCGATGGATACCTTCTTAGCCTCGCCCATTACGGTAGCCATCACCAAGAATATCTCCGGATCGAAACTGCGTACCGGCACCACAGCCGTAACTTTCTCCGTCGGATTAATCGGGAAGAGATTAACCACAGCCGTGCCCTTGGAAATACGAGATATATCCAGCGGCACTTCATGGCATTTGATACTGAATACGCGTCCCTTGTTAGTAAAGAAAAGTATAGTATCGTGCGTATCAGCCGCCAGCAGGAATCGCACGGCATCCTCTTCGCGAGTAGACATGCCGATAATGCCGCGGCCGCCGCGATGCTGCAGGACATATGCATGAGCAGGAACACGCTTGACAAAGCCGCGTTCTGACAGAGTAATCACCATGTCCTGATGCGCGATTAAATCTTCCTCAGAGAATCCTTGAGATTCCTCGCCCGTAATATCAGTAGCGCGCGGGTTACTAAACTTAGCACCAAGGGCTTTGGTTTCCTCTTTCACCACAGTACTGACTCGCTGAGGATTAGCTAAGAGGTCTTCCAAGTCAGCAATAGTTTTCTGAACCTGAGCCAACTCTTCCAGAATTTGATTGCGTTCCAAGTTAGCTAGACGGCGCAACTGCATATCTAGGATAGCTTGTGCCTGTAATTTAGATAATTTGAAGCGCTCGATTAAAGCAGTGCGCGCCGCATCGGCATTTGCTGACTGGCGAATGGTTTTGATGACTTCATCCAAGGAATCGAGCGCTATTTTAAGGCCTTCAAGGATATGGGCGCGGTCTTTTGCAATACGCAACTCGTATTGCGAGCGGCGCGTAATTACATCGCGGCGGAAACTAATAAAGAACTGCAACGCTTCTTTGAGAGAGATGACGCGCGGCTGGCCCTCAACCAATGCCAGCATGTTGACAAAAAACGCATTTTGCATCTGGGTTTGTTTGTAAAGGTTATTTAGCACCTGACGCGGATGTGTTTCGCGCTTAAGTTCCATGACAATACGCATACCCTGACGATCGCTCTCATCGCGCAGATCACTGATGCCTGTGACTTTCTTGGCCTTAATCAGCTCTGCTATGCGCTCAACCAGCGCCGCTTTATTG